>CAIKLL010000029.1 GCA_903828265.1 uncultured Rickettsiales bacterium | reverse complement strand
GCAGCCGAGGTAGAACCTAAGTATCATGTAAATCTCATAGGCTTTAACGTACGCTCAGTTAAAAACCAAGGGCTAAGACATTAAGGCCATACTAAGAATCAATTGTAGTGCTTTGGTTCTCAGTAAATCAGAAACGTAGCAGCAGTTTTCGACTTACTGCTGCTATAATTGTGGAGTTAAATATGCAAATAATATATATACTTTCTATTAAAAAATTACAGTAGGGCTTTAGGAACAGAGGTTAAAATTTTACCTTTGTATCTGAAATTAAGTGTATTATACCGCTACAGCATGATATCCAATAGTATCTTATATTTTTATCAATAGTAGAAATAACAGCTTTTTCAGGCAGTTTACCGGAATCATTAGTGGTAAATTGGTATAGTTCACCGCTGGAAGCTATAACATTTACCGTATAATTATTTCCATCTTTGACAACAAAAGGATCTAAGAAAGTTACTGTTCTAGGCTTCTTAGACATACGTTCTTTGGGAGAGATAAGGTCTGCAGTCCAGCTTACTTTACCATCTGTTGTCGATAACAAGGCAATCTGGCGGGCATTATTTGTTACTATTAGGTTATTGTCATGTAAAGTCATAGATTGTATATCATCAGCAGTTTTTATCCAAACTTCTTTGCCTTCTTTTAAATCAAGTTTTATTATTTTCCTGTTACTGGTAGCAAAATAAGCAAAATTACCGTTTATAATAGGTTTCGTTATTATGACTGAGGGCTCAAAATTCGGTAATCCTAAATCTTCGGAGGAAGATAGGTTGTAACGCCATAATTCAGAACCATTATTAGCATTTAGGTATACTACTTCACCGGAACTATAACTGACCAAAGCATAACCATTATACAGAACAGGGTAAATGTGATTTCTCGAAGAAATAATTTCTATTCCTCCTTCATGCATCCACATTAATTTAGAGCTTTTTATATTGTAAGCAAGAACCTGATTGCTAATTGTTTGTACCAGTAATAACTTTTCGTCTACCATAATCGGTTTGGTCCTAATTATATCAGGAAATTCTTTCCGGATGAGCTCATTACCGCTTTCTACATCTAGAACAACCAAATTACGTGATCCATAAGTTACGTATAATTTATTGTCGCTAAATAATATGCCTCCGGCGTAAAAATATCTATCTACTTCGTTACCGGCTATATTTTTACTCCATAATAATTTTTTTTCTTTTAAAGAGAAGGCGTTAACATAACCTTGTTTATCGATACTATAAATTATACCTTTAGCAACAGCCGGTTCTCCTATAATTGCTTTTTTAGAAATTGTATAAGAATGGGGTTTTTCCTCCTTGAAAGGATCACTTTTACCTGTAGAAAATAAAGGCGGTTTTGCCGTTTCTACTTCAAGTTTTGGAGTTAAATCGACAAGATTTTTTACTTTTGTACTACCTATGTTATCACAACTTGTTAAATAAAAAAGAGTTAGCAAAAGTGCAAAAATTTTATTCATAATATATACCTAATATAGATTCATTAATTTTATTCCTTAATAGAAATTCCAGCAATAATAGCTTTTGCTTGTTCTTTTATGATGGCTGAAGCCCGGGGAAGCTTCAAAGTTTCAAGGGCGTACTGCTTGGCTAAATCCAATTGGTTATTTTTTAAATAAAATAACGATTTTAATAGGGTAGCTGTTGCATAGAAAACTTGGGAATCATTAGTAAAATATTGTAAATATTCCCTTACTTTATTTTCCAGCTCGTTATTTAAATTGTCAATATCGAGCACTAAGCTAATATATAAAATTCTGGCATAAGATTTTGTTATTTCAGAATAATCCTTATTGTTGATTATCTTACTAAGAAGCTGCATAGAATCTGATACATTGGTTAGCTTTATTTGCTCGCTAACTAGCTTTATTGATGCAAGCTCAGATAATTTACTTTTGTGGTTAGTTTCGATTTCTTTAAGTATTTCATTGAATAATTTGGTATTTTTGGATTCATCAGAAATTAATTGAACAAAAGAATCTCCTATTTCCTGATTATGTGTAGTTTTTGCTTGTAAAAACCAGCTATACCCTGCTATTCCAAGAGCGACAATAATTGTTAACGTTATGATAGCCGGAAAAAGTTTTCTAAATAGCTTAAGCCTTTTTGCCTCTTTTTCATCATTTAATATTTCTTCTAGAATATCAGACATTGTTAGCTAACCGTTATTATTTTTTACAATTAAACTTAGTTCTTGCTTCAGCAGCTCTTTTTAAAGAATCTGCAGATCTTTTAGGGAATTCTGTTTCTAGCTTATCAAGAATCGCACAGGCCTCTTTTAACTTTTTTAGCTTACCTAGAGAAAGTGATAGTTTTAGCAAAGAATCACTAGCTTTAGAGCCTTTTGTATATTCTTTATAGCTCTTAAGATAATGAATAGCTGCTTGATTGAAGTTGCCTTGTCGGTAAAAGCTTTCAGCGTACCAAAAAACTGCATTTTCCCGTAGTTTATGATTTTTGTATGTTTGAATAAAATTGGCAAATTTCTCTTCTGCTTCGCTAAAATTACCATCTTTTAAAGACGCAAGAGCAAGGTCATATTCAACCTGAACTTCATTGGCCTTACTTTCTTTAGAAGGAATTTTTTTATCTTCAGTAGAAACTGAATTTACCTCTTGAGAGTGAGTTATTTGCTTGTCTAAGTTAGGTTTAGACTCTGAATTTAGTTGTTTTGCTTTCATCGTAGCAACAGTTTGTTCCAGATGGTCAAGGCGGCTTTGTAATGATTTTATTTGTGCCGACTGTTTTTTAATAATAGCAACGTACCCTTCTTCACTGGCAGAAGCACAGTTAACAGCAAATATCAATGCCGTTATTATTAATGTTAGCAAGTTTTTTAATATCATTATTAGGCCAATATATAATTATTTTTAAATATTAATATTAACATTAAGACATAATAACTAAAATTCTTTTTTAGTCCAGTTTTATTCTGTGAGTTATATTGCTTAACATATAAATGTATCAAGTATGAATGTATTAAGAATTTTCATATAACTTTTAGTAGGTTTAACGTAAGAAGGCTATTGTATTTTATAAAAAAACATAATAGACTCCTATGCAAAAATAAATATTATATATCTAGATAATGCCTGAAGTTTTTTTTAATGGACCGGCCGGACGTATAGAAGGAAGATATACAGAATCAACTGATCCCAGAGCACCGGTAGCACTTGTACTTCATCCGCACCCGTTATATGGGGGTACTATGAATAACAAAGTTGTCTACAGTATGTACAAGACCCTTGCGGATAACAATTTTACTGTCCTTAGAATTAACTTCCGGGGTGTAGGAAGGTCGGTCGGTAAGTTTGACGAGGGTATCGGCGAGATGACTGATGCAGCAACTGCACTAGATTGGCTTCAATTAAATAATCCTATGGCAAGCGGTAGCCTTATTGCTGGATTTTCTTTTGGGGCGTGGATTGCTATGCAATTAATTATGAGAAGACCTGAAATTACTCATTTTTTAGCAGTTTCTCCCCCGGTTAACAAATATGATTTTTCATTTCTTTCCCCGTGTCCAGTACCAGGATTGATAATGCAAGGAGATTTAGATAGTGTAGTATCCGAAGAATTAGTACATGAATTAGCACAGAAATTATCAAAGCAAAAATATATAAAGATAGATTATCGTATGATAGCGGGTGCAGATCATTTTTTTAGAGAGAAAATTGATAGGCTTAATGAAGAAATCGATGATTATTTAAAAGCGACTTTTAACCATCAGCTGAGTTCAGCTCAAAATAATTCTGTAAAAACGAAGGCAACTTCTAAATCAACTGCTAAAAAGCTCTTTTTAGAGTGATTAACTAGATTATCGCTTAACACTAATACTAAAATTACCTGGGTTTAAGATACCGTTTCCTGAGGTTAAGTTTAAAATATAAAAAATTATAAAAGGCTAAATTGTAGTCATTACAGGCTAGAGTAGGCTAAAAATTTTAAGCAAATTATTTTTATCGTTTTCTGAAAAATATATAACCCTTGTTAAACAGTTATGACGTACAAAATTACTATAGGTGCCTTAACTTCAGAACTTAAAGATTCGATTTATAAGGAATTTGCTGACCATGCAATTTCTACTATGGGTTTTGATGGTTTAAGCGATGAACCTATTGCATTCGAAATAAATGTTAATGGGATAAATATCGGAGTATGTGTTTGTCAGTTATTTTGGGGTAATCTCCACATAAAATATCTTATAACCAGAAAGGGATACAAGGGGCAAGGTATAGGGAGAGTCTTGATCGAACACGCTTTGCGCTACGGCAAAGAACAAGGATGCAGTTTTGCATTTGTAGAAACTATGAATTTTCAAGCTCCAGAATTTTACCAAAAACTTGGTTTTCAAATTGAATTAAAGCGAGATGGTTATGCTGGGGGTAGCTCTCTTTATTATTTAAGGAAGGATCTGTCATAGCTGAACACTATTATCCTCGGCTTACCCCATTTACATTTACAATGCAGTTCGTAATGTGTTACTATAAAGTTATATAACTAAATAATTTTCAATTGTGGACTATTCGGAAGTTTGCCCTCATACTATTAGATTGATAGAAAAACTTAAATCTTTAGATACTCAAAATATACTGGATTTTAAGGTAATTAATAAAGCTATTTACTTTGCTAGAAAATATCATGCTGGTCAGTTTAGAAAAAGTGGTGAACCTTTTTACCTCCACCCTCTAGAAGTAGCTTATATTATTTCTGAGTATAATTTAAAAACGGAAGTAATAGCTGCTAGTATTTTACATGATGTATTAGAAGATACTGAAGCAACGGCCGTTATGCTCATGGAAACCTTTGGAGCTAGGATTACCGAGATGGTTGATAGATTAACTCGTGATCGACCTGATGGAAGTAAACTTAGTGTAGAGCAAATATTACGAAATGCTTGGGTGCAAGATGATAAGGAAGTGGTTCTAATAAAAGTAGTGGATAGAATCCATAATATAAGTACGGTAAATTATTTATCTCCGGAAAAACAGAAAAAACAAGTAGAAGAGACCATAAAAAACTTTTTAATTTTTGCAGAAGAATTATGTTTACATGAAATAAGTGACTTTCTTTATAAACACTGTTTGGAGTTAAACATTGAGTTAGGGGTCATCTGTTTAAGTGATATAAAAGAAAGAAAAACTGTTTTTCATGAAGAATCTATTTTACCCTTTCCAATTCCTCGAAATATCTAACAGCAAAGTAATATACAACCCCTACAGGGATTAAAATTAAAAATATTCCATAATATCCGAAATACTTGGTTGAATATACCAGGCCAAATGAAGTAATAGCATAAGTCATTAATTTAGCAAATGAGCTCAATAAGCTAGTATAAGTGAACCTTTTTATTATAGGGAAATGCTTGTAGAATATGGGACTTGCTGGTACGTCATCAAATACAAAAAGAGAAGCTAAACATTGAAATATAAAAACAGTCATTTCACTAGGATAGGTGTACATAACTGCAGGGAAAAATATAATACAGGTAAAAAATAAAAGAAGCTTCGCTTTAAGTATTGTTAGTGGATATATTTTGCTACTGATATAAGCTAAGAATAGTAGACCGCCCATATCTACTATTGATACCCAAAAATTATGAGAGATAATTTCACCTGCTGATAAACCGAAATCGTGTTTAAGAACGTCGGAGCAATAAATGTAAATGAAGTAGAAGCAAGGAGGACGGGCACAGCATATTATGAAATAGGCTAAAGAGGTTAAAAAAGTTTTTTTGTTATCAAATGTATCTTTTAAATAATTTTTATCCCAATCTACTTTATTGTCAGCAAATTTCATTTTTAGCATTTTCTTTTTGTTAGCAAAATCTGATTCTTCTCTTAGGCTCGTCCTAGCTACTCCTCCGACTAAACCTATTATTGCACCTAAAAAAAAAGGCTACTCTCCAGTACTGGCTTTCTGTGCCAAAAATATTGACATTAGTAAAAATAGAGCTAACCCCAAGCGCAAAACTTGTACCAACTGCAGAGAAAACGGTAATTATTGCCACTAACGGATATTGCAGAGGAGGTTTTACACTTTCTGTTATATAAATTTCTGCGCCTCTAGATTCAGCACTGGCAGCCATTCCTTGTACCATACGGCATATTGTAATAATCCAGGAAGCAGTAATTCCTATCTGAGCATATGTCGGTAAAACTGCAATAGTTGTACAGGTTATTGCCATAATAATAGTTGTAATAACTATAACGGATTTTCTTCCTATGAAATCACCAATAAATCCAAAGACTAAAGCACCAAATGGTCTTAAAACGTAAGAGGAGCAAAAAGCAAAAGCAGAGAGTAAAGATGCTGTAAAATGATCGGTTTTAGGGAAAAATAATTCATTCAGCAGAACTGCCATATGGATATAAAGCATTAAGTCAAAATACTCCAAAAAAGTACCTACTGACAATAATCCTACGGCTTTTTTTTGTGAATTGTTAAGTTTTGGTTGCGTTGATTCTTGCATAAATTAATAGATTTTCTAATATTTCTAATTATTTATTCATTTAACACTTATATTTAAAAATTTTCAACTAAAAATTAATTATCGGTAGAAATAAATTTTTACATTTTTTTAATATGTTAATTTCTGGTGATGTTTTCAGGTGCGTAAAATATTAACTATATTAAAAAGTGTTCTAATTCAAGAAATGGTAGGGTTTTTTATAGTAAAAATTATAACTAAGAAAGTATCTTTGAGTTAAGTCTAAGAAAAAATTAATAAGTAAATAGCTGATTTGAGGTTATAAATTAAGTAGTAAAGAGGGATAGTTTGCTTTAAAAATGATTTGCTTATATGACTTTCTGGTTAAACGATATTCCGTACATACCATTTTCTTAAGTATTCTGGAAATTACAACTCTTAAAGGTTACTTGTACACTATACTGGTAAACGGGGTGAATAGTACTTTGTCTATAAATAACGCAATTAATAAAAGCTTACAGGGTTCAAACTAGCATATAATATATTGTACTATATACTTCCTTATTTATTAAGGAAGTATATGAATATATTATTTTTTCTTAATGTGAGATATTTTTTCCTTAATACGGGCTGCTTTACCGCTTAGCCCCCTTAAGTAAAAAAGTTTAGCACGTCTTACCACCCCACGCTTTACCACCTCAATTTTATTAACAACCGGAGAATATGTCATGAATTTTCTTTCTACTCCTTCACCATGGCTTACTTTACGGACAACAAAGGAGGAAGCAATACCTCTGTTTCGTTTAGCTATTACCACCCCTTCGTAAACTTGAAGTCTTTCAGTAGTTCCGTCTATTACCCTAACACTTACTGCTACGGTATCTCCGGCCCTGAATTCTGGTACTGTTTTGTTTTGAAGTAAATTTGCAATTTGCGTGGCCTCGTACTGTGCGATTAAATTTTCCATTTTTTATTCCATAATTTATAGTTACCATGTGGTGCTAAAACCTTAATCATTTATGATTAATATGAGAACATGGGATAGTTACTTTAGTAAATCCGGTCTTAATTTTTTTGTAATTTCAACTGATTGAGTTTGTCTCCATTTTTCAATTTCCCGATGATTACCTGACAATAACACATCTGGTATCTTTCTACCTCGCCAAATTGATGGTTTAGTATAAAGAGGGTGTTCAAGTATTTTTTTGCCATGAATCTTTCTCTCAAATGATTCCTCCTTGAGAGTATCCTGGTTTACAAGTACCCCAGGTAATAATCTTATAACACTATCTAAAATTACATTAGAAGCAACCTCACCGCCCGATAAGATGTAGTCACCTATACTAATCTGCTCAGCATTATACTCCTCAATTATTCTTTCGTCAATCCCTTCAAATCTTCCGCATAAAATAATTATTTCTTTCTGTTTACTGACTTTGTAAGCAAAATCTTGATCAAATAATTTTCCTCTCGGAGAAGGGTAATAAATAGTAACACCAGGATTTTTGGATAGTGCCTTATCTAATGCGGGGCCAATAACGTCGGGTCTCATTATGAGGCCGTTACCTCCACCGTAAGCCTCCGCATCGACATTTTTATGTTTTGTAAGACCGAAGTCTCGAATATCAATAATATCATATGACCAAATATTGCTTCTCAGTGCTTTGCCGGCTAGTGAATAGTTTAAAGAGCCAGGGAACATTTCGGGAAATAAAGTAATGATGCTAGCATGAAAAATACTCATTTTATTACCTAATTAGTTATGGCGATAATATAGCATAAGGTAAGGATATTTAGAAGTTCAATATTTTCTAGAAAAATAACAAAATACTATTGCTTTAAAAGCCTTACTAGGTTATATAGATGTTATTAGGCTTTTATTTATTCGGGGCATAGCGCAGTCTGGTAGCGCATCTGGTTTGGGACCAGAGGGTCGGGAGTTCGAATCTCTCTGCCCCGACCACGCAAGTATCATTATATCTATTTGTTTTTTTGATATCTATTACTTTAAGAGTAACCTTAGAATTATAGCTCTTTAATGTGTAACTAAATTTATAATTTAAGCTCTTTTAATATCGCTTTAGAGAGCTAGGGTTTCTTTAAATTTAAGTCTTTAATAGACTTTGCTAAATAAAAATTCTTACTTTATATTGAAGGGTTCCGTTCAGTGATGGACAACACCCAATCTATTACTTCTGATTCATTTCTGATATTACCGTTAAAAATTTTAGAAGGAATTAAAGCTTGTCCTGCATTTTTATTTGGGTATATTCGGATTTCAGTGGGATAAAAAAAGTCAAAATGATCACTAGGTGACCTTACACTCTTAGCATAAGAACTGTTATTTTGAATAATTGTGGGAATTCCTATATGCGTCACTCCTGGAATCTGCAAAATTTGGTTAACGAATGACCAACATGTACTACGACAGAAATGGTCGGTAAAAACAAATATTTTAGCTTTAAAAGGAGAGCTATCTTGATTTGAGTATAAATTAAGGTCTTCATTATAAATTGACCATTTTTTTTCAAAAAAATCATCTCCACGTTCTAAAGCAGCAGCAAATTTCTTTATTTCTGCAGCATTTGCTGTTTTTTTAAAATCAAAAAAGTTTTGTTTACTAACTCTAATTTTTTTTATCCATGTACTATTATATTCATGATTTTTGCCTAAGTGTTTAATATAATCATCGCCCCATAAATTACGAATAATAGGCCTTGCCCAGACGGAGCCTCCTCCTCGGTTCCCTCTTAGATCAAATAATATCCAGTCTTCCTTAGCGAGTTCTTTTAACTTTGAAAGCATACCCGTGTAAGAAATTGTTTCTTCCCTACTTAAATAAAAACTAGGAATCGTAATCCATACACCGTTTGATACCATTTCAATTTTAAAATGCTGATTCGGCTCTGGTTGCCTGATATTTTTACTAACGTTTAAAGCTTCCTCGGACAATTCCATGTATTTGAGGGATATTTTCTCCTCGGATTTATCATTAATAAAAGTTGCAGTTAAAGGAATTGGAATGTAACGATTTCCATTAACTATAAAGCTAAAAATACTTGCTACCCGTTGAGAGAATTCCGCATCGTCATTTGCATAAAACGGCATAATATACTTTTCAAAATAATCCTCAATTTTTATATCATTGATATGGGTGACTTTATTACCTATAGAAATTTTATTTAAAGAGGAAATTAAAGGATTTTTATATATGACTATATGGTCATTACCGTACTTGGCTGTTAAGAATCCTGGATATTTTTCAGGAGGAAACTGTATGTAACTCCTTATATTCATATAAGGATTACCAAAACCATTAATATAAAATTTTAGTGCATAATAACAATCATCTTGATCTTTGATTCCATCTATTAGTTCTTTAGTGTGTAAATATCCTTTATCAAACCATTTTCTGAATGCTGCATCATCTGGATCTTTAAAAGGAGCAGAATTTTCTTGTATGTTTTTTCTGAGGTATACAAGGTCTTGTAGGCATTGCTGTTGATAGTTTGTTTCTATTTCCTTATTTTTGGATGCAACAGTAAAATTTATATTGTATAAACTTATGAAAAAAATAAGCAGGATTCGGCAAATCTTCATATAACTTATTTTTGTTAACTTATAACCTAATTTCGGAGAAGTTCCAATTTCTTGTAGCTATTAAATTAATTATTCAAGAAGGAATTCCTAATGTAATACTTCAGAAGGACTTAAGGGCAGATACAAGGTATTCTGCCCTCGATTGTAGTAAAAGTTTAAGTAGTTGGACAATTAGAATAAGCATCACTACCACTCAAGAAAGCTACGAGTTTATGAGCACTAAATATTATACCGACCCCGGCTGCAGTAGCAGCTGCAATTCCCCAATTTAATTTACCAAGGAAAAGTCCTACACCAACAGCAAAAATTGCTATTGTCGCAATACCTCTTGCTATACCCCCTGAAAGATTAGAAACTAAACGACATAAAGTGGCTCCGACCACGTCGTTATTAGTTGCAAAAACAGCATCACATGATACAACAATAATACTAATTGCAAACAAAACCAAAAACAAACGCCATACCAAGTCCCGGTTAAGCTCAATTTGGAAAGCAGAAAGATTCATATATACACCTCGTAAGTTAATGAACTAAAAATATGTATTTGAGTCTATATGTGAGTTTTTTTGCTCGCAAGCTTAAAATTAAGGTTTTAAAAACTATCAAATAAATTAATTTACAAGTTAATAAATAAAGTGGGTTTTTGGCAACAAGTGCTTTAAAGCAGCTTGTAAAAATCACTAAGTAAGAATAAAGACCCTGTAATAATGATAGTAGATTCTTTCTTAGGATGTAATTGTGATAACTCCTTTATTGCTGAGTCTAGTGAATGGCTGCATCTGAGGTTAATGTTACATTTTCGAGATTTTTGTACTATTGTATCCGGGTCGTAGCTAGAAGGTTCTGATAAAATTTTTACTGCTCTTCCTTCGGTAATAATGCCATGAAAATGCTGGCAAAATTTTTCTACTGGTCTGTTTCTAGTCATACCTATTATTAAATACACGGGAATATTGAATGCCTCTTTGATCCAGGATGCTAAAACCTGAGCTCCTGCTTCATTGTGCGCTCCGTCGAGATATATCTGAACGTTTTTATCTGCTAGATGGGAATATCTTGCGGGGTCAATTTTTTCTATTCTACCTGGCCATTTAGCCTGAGTAATGCCGGTAGCAATATCTTTACCCGAAATCATGAATCTCTCATTTATCAACATTATACCCGCAATTACGCTACTGACGTTTAAATATTGATGTTTACCAACAAGAAATAATGGCCGAGGAATAACTAATGAATATTTTTTAGAATGGTAAATGAAATCGTTATCCTTTTCTTCTATTATGTAGTCATATTCATATGCGAATGCCGGGCTATTTAATTCCTCACATTTATCGAATAAAATTTTATATACTTCGTCATTTTGTGGGCCGATGACACAGGGAACTCCAGTTTTTATAATACCGGCTTTTTCGGTTGCTATCTTTGACAAAGAATCGCCAAGATGTTCCATGTGATCAAAGGAAATCGGTGTAATAATAGTTAAAATGGGATTTTCAATAACGTTTGTACAATCGAGTCTACCACCAAGCCCTGTTTCTAAAATCAGTATATCCGCTGGTATAGAAGCAAAAGCTAAAAAAGCGGCGATCGTAGTACCTTCAAAAAACCCAGGTTCCAGATTTAATTCTTCTGCTTTAATCCTAACCTGTTCTAATAATTCAAATAAATGATAATCAGAAATATTTTTTCCAGCTAAATTTATTCTCTCATTAAACTCAACTAGATGAGGGGAAGTATAAGAATGAACTTTATACCCAGCTGTTTCAAATATATTTTTTAATATAGCAACGGTAGATCCTTTACCGTTTGTACCTGCTATGTGTATAGTAGGTGGTAATTTTTTGTGAGGTGATCCTAAGGCCGCCAGCAAAGTTTTTGCAAGGTGTAAATCTCCTCTTTTTTCTTTTTGCCAGATGGCTACAGGAGGCCACTGAGGTAAGCTAACCATCTATATATTTCTGGATTATCTATTTGACAAAATAGTACAAAAACCGCTAAATATATCAAGTCAAATCGTATAAATATATTATGATAAATATTACTTTTCCAGATAGTTCCATAAAACAATTCAAAAAGGGAATAACAGGTGCAGAAATAGCATCTAGTATCTCCAAATCTCTTGCTAAAGAGGCAATGGTAGTTGAGGTTAATGGTTCTCTAGTAGATGTATCTCTTCCTATTGAAAGTGATAGCTCTATTAGAATCTTAACGTCTAAAGATCCTGAGGTGCTGGAAATTATTAGACATGATGCCGCTCACATAATTGCTCAAGCGGCAAAAGAGTTATTTCCTGATTTGCAAGTGACAATTGGTCCGGCAATTAAAGATGGTTTTTACTATGATTTTGCCAAATCAACACCTTTTACTACTGAGGATTTGGCCAAAATTGAAGCTAGAATGCAGGAAATAGTAAAAGAAGATCATAAATTTATTCGCCAGGAAATCGATAGAAATGAAGCTATCGAAATGTTTAAAAAAATGGGAGAGTACTATAAGGCAGAGATTATCGCATCAATTCCGGAAGGAGAAAAGATTACTCTTTACCGCCAGGGTAATTTTATAGATCTTTGTAGAGGCCCTCACTGTCCTTCAACAGGAAAAATTAAGTATTTCAAGTTAATGAAAGTAGCTGGTGCATACTGGCGTGGCGATAGTAAAAATGAGATGTTGCAGCGTATTTATGGTACTGCTTGGGCAACTAAAGAACAGCTTGATAACTACCTTCATATGCTTGAAGAAGCAGAAAGAAGAGACCATCGAAAAATTGGTAAGGAACTAGGCTTGTTTCACTTACAGGAAGAAGCCCAAGGTATGGTTTTCTGGCATCCGAAAGGTTATAGTATTTATCGCACTATTGAGACGTATATTAGACGGAAATTAGAGAAAAATTCTTATGTTGAGGTAAGAACTCCCTTGATGCTGGACAAGAAATTCTGGGAGGCTTCAGGTCATTGGGAAAAGTTCCGAGAAAATATGTTTATAGTACATGAAGATGACAAAACACATGCGCTTAAACCAATGAATTGTCCTTGCCATGTACAGATATTCAAACAAGGGATAAAGAGCTATCGTGATTTACCTCTTAGAATGGCTGAATTCGGATGCTGTCACCGTAACGAAGCAACAGGAGGATTACATGGATTGCTTAGGGTACGGAATTTTGTACAGGATGACGCCCATATTTTTTGTACTGAGGAGCAGATTAATGGTGAAACAGTACTTTTCTGTAATCTGCTGAGAGAAATTTATACAGATTTTGGTTTCAAGGAAATTAAGGTCAAGTTTTCTGATCGCCCTGAAGTAAGGGCTGGTAGTGACGATATATGGGATAAAGCAGAATCATCTTTAAAAATAGCGATAAAAGAGGCTGGGTTCGAATATGAAATAAATCCTGGTGAAGGTGCATTTTATGGTCCTAAATTAGAGTTTGTTTTAACTGATGCTGTTGGGAGGGAATGGCAATGTGGTACTCTGCAGGTTGATTTTGTTCTTCCAGAACGGCTTGATGCTGAGTATATTGCAGCTGGGGGAGAAAAGAAAAGGCCGGTAATGCTGCATAGAGCGATTATTGGAACATTTGAAAGGTTTATAGGCATTTTAATCGAGCAGTATGCTGGTCGGTTTCCTTTATGGCTTGCTCCAGTCCAGATAGCAATTGTTGGAATTACTAATGAGCTTGATAACCACATTATTGGAATAAATAAAAGATTTATTGACGCTGGAATTAGATCTGAACTTGACATTTCAAGGGAAAAAGTTAATTATAAGATACGAAATTTTTCTAATCAGAGAGTTCCGTTAATTGCTGTAGTTGGAAAGAAAGAACAGCTAGATGGAACTATGACTATTAGAAGGCTCGGTTCATCAGATGAACAAGAAACCTTTTTGGTAGACGAAGTAATTAAGATGATTACTGCTGAGAATAAAAAATATTTAAGTTAAAGTTTTTGCTTACGAATGTAAGCATTAGTTGTAAGTAATTTTAAAATGGAGAATTTTTATAACGACCTTTAAAAAAAGCAAATTTCCAAACGTTAACAAGGAAATTACAGCCAAAGAAGTAAGGCTGGTTGGTAAAGATGGAGAGATGATAGGTGTTGTTTCAATTGATGAGGCTCTTAGGCAAGCAAAAGATGCTAGTCTGGATTTAGTTGAAATTTCCCCTAATGCTGAGCCGCCGGTTTGTAAGATTCTCGATTTTAGTCGCTATAAATATAATGCAAAGAAAAAATTACAAGAAGCTAAGAAAAAGCAGAAAAAAACTGCTCTGAAGGAAATGAAATTTAAAGTTAATATCGGACAAGGAGATCTAGATATTAAACTTAGGAAAATTCGTGAGTTTCTAGAAGAGGGAGATAAAGTAAAAATTTCTTTATGGTTTAAAGGTCGTGAAATAATGCATCGAGAAAAAGGCGAGGAGTTATTTAAAAAAATAATTGCTAATCTCGAATCGATTGCAAAAATTGATTCTGAGCCAAAAATGGAAGGTAAGCAAGTAATTATGATAGTTAGTCCTCTTTCTTCCGTTCAATAAACTTATTCATTTGTAAACTAATAATAAAAGTTAATTTTAAATAAAATTAACTTTTGTTTATTATCATGTTAATAGTTAGTCTGAAAATAAGCCTACTTTCTAGGATTCAAGAACGTTAGATAAATATGCGGTTTAAATTTTTGTAAAATTTTATCTAACAGTATAGATTTATTCTTTGCAAATTTATTTTTTTCAATCAATAATTGATTCAAAAATTTTTAGTTAAATAATATATGCAAGTTGATGTTGATATAGTTATTATCTCTGTGTTTTTAGTGGTTAATTTAATCGCAGGTTTTTATTCTGGTAGAGGTATAAAGACTATAAAAGAATATGCAGTTGGAGACAGAAATTTTGGAACTGCTACTATTGCTGCAACTATTATTGCAACGTGGATTAGCGGGAGTTTTTTTACGGTATGTATATCGCAAACTTATAAAGAGGGTGTATGGTTTCTTCCTGCTGCTTTAGGAGATGTACTTTCTTTAATAATAATTGGGTATGTTTTTGCTCCGAGAATGAAAGAGTTTTTTGGCAGTTTATCAGTTGCAGAAACTATGGGCAATTTATATGGCAGAAATATAAGGTTGATTACAGCTGTATCTTCTATAGCTCAAGCTATTGCTATGACAGCTTTACAAATTAAGGTTTTTTCAACAGTATTTTCTCATTTTTTTGGTTTTTCTAGTGTTTATGCTACCTGCCTTAGCAGTTTTGTAGTTATTTTTTATTCAGCTTGGGGGGGTATTAAAGCTGTAACTTTTACTGATGTAATTCAATTTTTTACTTTTGGTATGTTTATACCACTTTTTCTTTTGTTCATTTGGCATGTTTTTGGCAACGCCGAACCTATTATAGAATCTTTTGAAAATAACCCATTGCTTGATTGGAAGCAATTAATAGATTGGCAAAATCCTAAATTTTTTCCTAATTTGGTAATGCTTTTTTGGTTTTTAATTCCTAGTTTTAGTTCTCCCACATTTCAAAGAATTTTGATGACAAAAAATACTAACCAAATCCGCTCCTCTTTTACAGTAGCTGCAGTTGGATATTTTTTTATAATCTTTTTTATTTGCGCAATCGGTATATTAGTCTTATCAATTAACCCTACTTTAGATTCTAATAATATAGTAATGTACATGGTAGATAATTATTCTTTTACAGGGTTAAAGGGTATTACTATTGTGGGAATAATAGCTATGGTGATGTCAACGGCTGATTCCTGGATTAATACTGGAGCTGTAATATTTGCACATGATTTTTGTAAGCCATTAGGTATAAAATTTAAGAATGAGCTTTTACTTTCTAGAATTTTTTCTATAGCTGTAGGAATCTTTTCTTTGTCAATAGTCCTGCTTAATGAAAGTTTGTTTAAACTATTTTCATTACAGGCTAACTTTTATATGCCAATTATTACTGTGCCTTTAATTTTGGCAATGCTTGGGTTTCGTAGTACTTCAAGAGTAGTGATAATAGGGATGTTTTCTGGGGCTTTATGTGCCATTATTTGGAGTATGTATATCCAACCATCTACAGGTATTGATAGTGTAATTCCTGCTATGTTTCTTAACTTTATAGCAGTAATGCTAAGTCATTATTTACTGAGAGAAAAAGGTGGCTGGATTGGTATTAAAGATGATTCAGATTTAAAGCAGATTAGGCAAAAAAAAAAAGCAAAAAAATTAGTATTAGATAACCTGTTTAAAGATATATTCCGAACAAACATATTTAAGTATTGTAATGAAAAATACTCACCTAAAAATGAGACGGCTTATATCTATTTTGCCTTTAGTGTAATGATGACAGTAATTACTACATTTTTTTTAAATAAGTACATATACCAGCAGCATTTAATTTTGGCCAGTTTAATAATCTAGCGCAACACTGTATATTTGAATTCATTCAAAAATACAAAGCCAGTGTTGCTAATGACAAAATACCACAGAATTACTCTCTACGATAGAGAGAACATAT
>CAIKLL010000028.1 GCA_903828265.1 uncultured Rickettsiales bacterium | reverse complement strand
TAGAACATTCAAGGCACAGGTCGCCTGTTAATTTTCTTGTGCATGTCTTAGCTTGTCTTACTGGTTATGCTATTAAAAAATCCTCCTTAAAACTTGATGATTTAACCAATTCTTATCCCCTTTTATCCTAAACTGGCGTTACTATTTTATCAATAGGGGAGTGCATAACCAGTAATGCTTTTTTTAGTTCCGCTATCTTAGAAGGCATATCCTGGTTTGCTATATCATCTAAGAATTGTTTTTTAATATTAAACTTTCTACCTCCTAAAATTACCTCCGCTTCCCCTTTTTCGTTTATTTCATCCAGGTGTTTTGCAAAGTTGTTCTTAACGTGAACCGTATTGCAAGGTGAACCAATAGTTGCTACAGCTCTGATTTCCGGGATGCTGGAAGCGGCAGCTAATGCCGCTGTTCCGCCAAGGCTATGTCCTACCAGAATTTGCGGAGGTTCAAAATTTTTGCGCATAAAATCAGCAGCAGCTATTAGGTCTTTTACATTTGAGGAAAAATTAGTATTAGCAAAATCTCCTTCACTTGCTCCAAGACCGGTATAATCAAATCGAAAAAGAGCAATCCCTGCTTCATAAAGGCTTCTTGCAATTCTACTAAGAGCAGTAATGTCTTTATTACCGGTAAAATAATGTGCAAATAATACATAAGCTTTTGGATTTTCAGGCAGTTCAAGTCGTGCAGCGAGTTTATATCCTAAAGACCCGGTAAAAGTTAATCTAAGGCTCACAGATGTATATGTAGTGGTTTTATGAAAAAATATTTCTAAAGTTAATGGCGTGGTTTTATATAAATGATTTAATTTTGTCAACCTTTTTGAGGGGGATATAAGTGCATTTACAATTTTTAAGGATCTTGTTTAGAATAAAAATAGTAATTTACTTTTTGTTAATATAACAGGGATAAAATAAATTTATAATAAAGTTTTAATTCTAATTTTTAAAAGTTGCTTTGTTATTAAATAAATAAGATTTAGAGATAAATTATGACATTTATAGTATCAATTTTAGCAGTTCTATCGATTATATTGTTAATGTTTATAGATAAAATAATTGAGTATTCATATTCGACTGGTTCTTTGTCGGCTGTAGAAAAAGATTTAGATAGCGTGCTCAATGAAAGTGACTGTATGAGGGTCCACAGCACAATTGAATAAAACTGTTTTAAAAAGTAAGCCTCAATATACCATATATCATCATCAGCTGCTTCAATTGTTTTAGATTCTACCTCAAATGTACTAATACCTAAAGTATCTTCTGGAAAAAATTTTTTGAAAGCTTTTAAATATTTATATAAGGTGTTAATGGACACTTTATAAAGAAAATATTAAGTATCTTTTGAAGAAGTAAGGGCAGTCGACGTAAAAAATAGATATAATGATTTAATACTGTGAAGTACAGGCTAATGTTAGTGTATAACGCCATAAAATTGTACGTTGCAATAGGTACTTGTTAAGTTATTTTAATTAAAACTCTCCTTTTCAAATAATAACTAACCTTATAAAGCAATAAATTTCCTATAGAATGATCAGTTAAAAAAACTTCGGGTGATGAGCAGGGCGCTCCTTTTTATTAATTATTTAATTATTAGTAAATTTGTTCCTTTATTTGTAGCACGAATATTACCAGATAAACTAGGTGATAAATTATTTGTGCTACAAACGAAACTTATAGACTAATTACGGCAATAGTTAGTATAAATTTCTTCTTTACATTTATAGTCCTGCACTAAATTTAATAATTAGACATAAAGAACCCAAAAATGATAATATTTTTATCATTTTTTTTCGCCGATTGTTTCAACATTAATCAAAGATTTTCTATTTAAAGGCAGTCTTTTTTTGTAATCCTGTTCTGTTTTTAAGTAATTTTGCGCTTCCTGAGATAGCTGTCTGTATAATAATCTTTTTTCTTTATTAATTTTTGCTATTTCTTTTCTATAAGTGATTATTTCCTCACGAACTTCAGTAGGAATTTTAGCTACATAACTTTTATACTCATCTACGACTTTTTGAAATTCAGCGGGCTCCTTAATAACGCCGGAATTTTGCGTTTGTGCCTGAGATGTTATAGGTTTAGAGGTAGTTTCTGTCGGCTTAGAAGCTGGTGCTTGCACTTGTGTAGCTGATGTGCTAGAAGGTTGAGGTGGCTGTGTTTCTCCTGTAGCGAAAGCGGTTGTTGTTATCATTGTAATGAATGAAATAGCAGCAATTTTAAAACTTCTCATGTGGAAACTCCTAAATATTTAAGTTATTGAATAATAAGCTAATTATTGCTAATTATAAAATTTATAGCGTTAATTATTTTCGAATATAAATCATGGATACTCCTTTTAGTCAACCGAAAATTACATATAAAGTTTCCTTTAACACTTTATATAAATATTTAGAAGCTTTCGAAAAATTTTTTCCGGAAGATATTTTAGGTATTAGCACATTTGAGGTAGAATCTAAAACAATTGAAGCAGCTGATGATGATATATGGTATATTGAGGCTTACTTTGGCCAAAAATTGCACCGACAGTCTTTTACCGACAATCTGCAGAGCTTTTCTATGCAAAACAATTTAGAAATTATTGGAGATATAAATTTTGCTGCTATACAAGATAAAGATTGGGTTTCTGAATACCAGAAACATTTGGTTCCCATCCGTATTGGTAAGTTTTTTATAACTGTTTTGCATCAGTTAACCCAGTGCCCTCCTGAGGCAGTGCCTATTGTTCTTGAAGCATCTAGGGCTTTTGGTACCGGCGATCATCCGACAACTGCGGGTTGTTTAGAAGCTATGGAAGAATTATCTGCTTTTAATTTTAAGGAAATTTATGACATTGGGACTGGAAGCGGAATATTGAGTTTTGCAGCTGAAAAAATATGGCCACAAGCTAACGTTTTGGCTTGTGATATCGAGGAAATAGCAATCGAAGTGGCAGAAATTAATAAGCAATTTAATAATTCTAAGGTCTATTTCTATTGTAATTCCACTGCAGATTTGATGATTCCAAGTATAAAAAATAAACGATTCGATTTGATAGTAAGTAACATTTTAGCGAGTCCGCTGATTAAGTTGGCTCCTTTAATACGTTCTCTGTTAAATAAAAAGGGAAGATTAATTATTTCAGGATTTCTCGATTACCAAGCAGATGAAGTAATTGATACTTATGTAAAAAATGACCTAAAGGTTCAAAAAGTTTTTGATAAAAAAGGTTGGATTACAATTTTAGCAAAAGTAAAAAATAATTAATAATTATCCTTGACTTTTTAAGGAAGTTTATATATTATGCGGCCAAAGTTGTGTCGAACTAAAAAGATTAATATAATCATGGAAAATTCACAAAAAACTAACCTTACTTCAGAATTAAGAAGGATATTTTGGCCTATTGAATGGCATGAGAATAAAAAATTCCTGCCGATGGCAGCTATGATGTTTTGTATCCTTTTCAATTACTCTACCTTGCGCTCCATAAAAGATGGTTTTGTTGTAACCGGTATAGGTCCGGAAGCGATAAGTTTCCTGAAAACTTATGTTGTATTGCCCTCAGCGGTTATCATGATGGTAGTTTATGCTAAGCTCTGTAATGTAATGAGCCAGCAAAAGGTATTCTATACTATTACATGGTTCTTTTCATTATATTTAGCATTTTTTGCTTTTGTTCTATATCCTTACCCGGATTTTTTTCATCCAAACCATCAAACTATTGAAGGGTTAGTAGTAGAATACCCTAATTTTAAATGGTTTATCCGTATTTGCGGGCAATGGAGTATAGCTTCCTTTTACGCTATATCTGAGCTATATGGTAGTATGATGCTTAGCTTATTATTTTGGCAATTTGCAAACCAGATTACCAAAACAAGTGAAGCAAAAAGATTTTACTCAATGTTTGGGTTGCTTGGAAATTTTTCTCTACCTTTAGTGGCGGCTACTCTGGGTTACTTGCTAAGCTCTGATATAAATATAGTTGCAGAAGAACATCGTTTTATTCCGGTAATATGTATTGTGATTTTTAGCAATTTACTTGTTATGTTTTTCTATTTCTGGATGAATAAAAATGTTCTTACCGATCCTCGGCTTTATGATTCTGGAGAAGCAGCAGGTAAACCTAAAAAGAAAAAAGCAAAGCTATCATTAGGTGAAAGCTTTAAGATGATATTTACTTCAAAATATCTTGGGCTTCTTGTAACCTTAATCCTTGCTTACGGTATATCTATTAATTTAGTTGAAGGAGTATGGAAAGCGAAACTTAGAGAATTATATCCTACAAAAGAAGCCTACACCATGTTTATGGGTAATTTTCAAGCTTATCAAGGTGTTGCAGCTATTATTTTTATGCTTGTAGGTAGTAATATTCTAAGAAGGGTATCTTGGGCAACGGCTGCTATATTTACCCCTGTGATGATTCTTATTACTGGGATTGGTTTTTTCTCTTTTATCATATTTGACCAAACTATAGGTTTATATTTTGCAGCGTTCTTCGGTACAGGACCTTTAGCACTAGCCGTGATTATTGGTACAGCGCAGAATGTGCTTAGTAAGGCAACAAAATATTCCTTATTTGATTCAACCAAAGAAATGGCTTACATTCCTCTGGATGACGAAATGAAAACCAAGGGTAAAGCGGCTGTTGATGTAATAGGCGGTAGGTTCGGTAAATCTGGCGGCGGTATAATCCAGTCAACTTTCTTCATCCTGTTACCTACTTATACATTTGCTGAGGCAACACCTTACTTTGCCGGTATATTCTTTGTTATAGTAATCCTATGGATATTTGCTGTACAAGGATTAAGCAAACAGTATCAGAAACTTACAACGGCTGAAAAATAATATATTTTTATTCTAGTATTCGTAAATAAAAAACCGTTTTGCTCTATTAAGCAAAACGGTTTTTTATTTGTAGGAATTAAGCTATGTCAGAAACTATTGTGTGTCTAGGACACCATAGAACAAGTCTATAATAAAATAACTCATTAACACTTTTATTTGTAATTTATATATATTTTACGATTTAATGGTAACTTAGAATACTAAGCTATTAAATTATAAGAGGTGTTTATGGCAGGGGAGTTTGATCCAAAATATGGTATACGTAAAGGCAGCAAAGAAGATGGTATACATGAAGCTGATCCTGATGGAGGTAGGTATGACCTTGTATCGCCAAAGGGGGAAGTGCTTGAAAGATTTTTAATTAAACGTGATACTAAGAATGGTCAGAATGATATAGCTGAATATTTAGCAGCGTCAATATTTCAACAAACTGCTCCTGGTTATGGCGCAGAGATTGAATTAGCTAAGAATAAATCCTCTTCTCCCGATAATCCTGAAAACCAGAACGCTTTCTTAGCCTCAAAATTTTTTAAACAAGGTTACCAAGATTTTTTTAAAGATAACACCTACGTTTTTTCAAAACGAACCGGAAAATTAGCTGCTTTGGAATCAACTTCGTTGAAATCTCCAAAATCAGCTTTTAAAAGGAAAACTAAAGGTACTTATGAATATAACGGTTATGAACAAACCATGGTTACTTCTCTTCTTTTAGGGGGTTTTTCTGTTCATTCAGGAAATATTGGAGTGATAGATATTGAAGGTGAAAAGGGTAAGGAACCTAAAAAGCAACTAGTAAGAATAGATTTTGGCGCTGCTTTTAGAGATTTCACAGATGATATTAATCCTTACCAAGATATCCCCAATAGAAGAGGTATAAAATTTAAAACAGAACATCCTGACAGACCTCTACCTGCCGGGCACCAAAAAAATTACTTTCTACGTGATCATCCAAAAGAACGGACCATGAATAAAGCATTTGCTGCTGAGTTACGTAAGGTGGCAGAGATTGATCTAACTCCCATTGTTGAAGCAAAATGGGCAGAAATAGAGAAAAACTTTAATTCTAAAACTATACAAGAATTTGCTAAACAAATTAAAGTTCCGGGAGCTGATAAAGGAGAGGTTACACCAGAACAGATAAAAACCCATTTTACAGAGACCATGAAGAAAAGGCAGCAATCTTTAAAAGATATGGCCTGTGAAATTGATATAAAACTTGCTTTAAAAGGTAAAAAAGTAGACATAGCAAAGTTACAAGAAGTTATAGCCAAAAATCCAAAATACGTAGAACGTATTTTAGAAAATCCCCAGAATACGCAGCTTCGTATTTCTTTAAAAGAAAATCAGCTAGAAATATTACAGAAACAATATGAGACTAGTATTCACCTAGATATAGAAAGAACAAAGAGCTATTTTGATAAAACTCTTGAACTAATGAAAGAGAAGAATTTAGAACAAATAAAGAAAGCTGAAGAGGCAGGACAAGAGCCCCCAGCTCGTATTGATTTTTCTCAATATAAGGTCCTACAAGAAAAATGGCATCAAGTCTGTGATGAAGCAGCAAAAAACCTTTCAAATCAATATAATATTGACCTAGAATATCACGACAAAATTTTGGCTTCTATGGCTTCTTTAAGAAAAACGGTTAATCGGGAATTTGTGGAATCTTTTCTTAAAAAGCCAGAACATTTTAAAGAGCGCTGGGCAGAAACAATTCCTGTCGCTGGTAAAAAATTAATTGATGCTACGCAGGAAGTAGTCAAAGCATCTTCTATGCCTATTGATTATAATAAGTTTGATCTTACAACTGCAGCGGATAGTGGTGGTGTTACAGGCAGCAAACGTGTTAAGATGGATGATAAAAATTACCAATTAAAACCGTCAATTAAAGATAATGCCTTAAAGAGGCGCATTAAAGCTAACTGGACTGATAGGGAAAATTACGGTGAAGTAATTTCCTCTAAAATAGCCCGGAGCATCCTAATTACCGATACTTTTGAAGCAGCTCCTAATGTTTCATTAGTATATGATAAGGTTAGGAAACGAACCCCAGTAGCTTCCAAATATCTAGAGGGAGATAAGGTTAGAACCTTAGACAAATTTATTGAGGAAAAGACAGATATTAAACTTAAAGATAAACAACATATAAAATTTGTTGATGGAAGCAGAAAAAAGGGTGGTGCTAACCCCAAAAAGAGGGAATACGATATTAGTGGGCCAGCGAATGCAGCTTTACGTAAGGATATAGCAAAAGGTATAGCTGGCTCTATAATAAATGGAGATCATGATATTAATCCTGGTAATTTTGTTGTGGTTACCAAAGATGGACAAGATCGAGCGGCCCGAATAGATTTTGGCCATGCTTTTAATGATCTACTTAATACTTCCAAAGCGTTTGGTGGCACAGTAAGGAATAAAGATAATCAAGTTTTAGATTTTTTAAATAGAGAAAGTGTAGCCGGGCTCAAGTTCGGAGCAAAATCTAAACTTTGGCGTGATTACCCTGGTATGATTCCTACTCAGGAAATGGCTGATGCTTTTAAGGAAGTGTCGCAATCAACAGGATTAAGCGAAGGAATAGTTGCTGGAAAAGCAGAATTTACAGCACTTTTGAAAGCGATGGAGCGAAATAAAGATGAGAAAGGTATTGCGCATTTAAAAAAATCTTTAGATGCAATAAGTAGTAATATAAGCGGTGTAAAACTTGATCCTAAATTAAGTCCAAAAGACACAATAGATGCAGCTTTTGTTAATATAGAGCGATTTGCCAAAGACAACCAAGAAAAAATGGCAAGCGTAAGCAAACTTATGCAACTTCAGGTTGATATTGATAAAATAATAGAAGGAAAAAAGAAAGGTGAGGAGACGACAAAAGAGCAAATTGATCAAATAAAAGCGGCATATGCCGAATTAGAAAACGCTAAGGGAATAGGGCAAAAAGAGGGTGGATTAGAATGGGTAAAAACTAGTGCTAGCAAAGCTGCCCATAAAGGTGATTTAGAAAGCTATATCATGGAGCGGGGGAAACAGCTCGGGCTTAATAAGGAGTTAAGAAAAGAATTAGCTCGTACAGAAGGTGTAACTATGACCCCTTCGCCTCTTTTCTCACGATCCGGGGATGCGATTGCGTTAAGCGATCAGTCAATAGAGCGGGAAGTGGAAAGAAGTGGGAAAGGATTAAAGGAATCGGGTCCGACAATTTTACCTTCTACTACTAGCGGCAAAACGGCTATAAGTCCTGTTATTGATCCT
>CAIKLL010000027.1 GCA_903828265.1 uncultured Rickettsiales bacterium | reverse complement strand
TAGAACATTCAAGGCACAGGTCGCCTGTTAATTTTCTTGTGCATGTCTTAGCTTGTCTTACTGGTTATGCTATTAAAAAATCCTCCTTAAAACTTGATGATTTAACCAATTCTTATCCCCTTTTATCCTAAACTGGCGTTTGAAAACCAATTTAATACTTGCTTAAGCTAATTTTTTGTAGAGTTCTTGCTTTTGTTCCGGGTTATGTGGCCTGAAATAACCAATATGAAAAAATACTTAACTCTTTTACCTAAAATTAAAAAAAACCACTTCACTATTTAGAATAAATAATATATGGTCCTCCAGAATTAAAAATTTAGTTTTATGAACATTCAATTACGCTCTTACTTAATAGGCGTGGCATGGTTTATATTGAGTCTAGTTACTAGCTCAGTAAACGATGTAATTTCAAAATACCTGGGCCTTAGACTTCACAGTTATGAGGTTACTTTCTTTAGGTTTATGCTTGGAACAATTAGTTTAATTCCATTCATATTGTATTATGGAATAGGAACATTAAAAACTACCAGGCCTTTTGTTCATTGTACCCGGGGTGTTCTGTTATTTCTTGGGATGGCAGGTTGGACATATGGCGTTACCATAGCTCCTATTACTACCGGTACTGTTATTACATTTACTATACCTATTTTTGTGTTAATTCTTGGAATTTTTTTCTTAAGTGAACATATCATCTGGCAAAGATGGTTAGTAACAATTATTGCTTTTATTGGTATTGTTGTAACTTTAAATGTACATTCTCAAGATTTTAATCTTAACGTACTTATATTTGTTGCTGCTGCTATATGCTTTGCAATCCTGGATATTTTTAATAAAAGAATTGTTATACAAGAATCAATGATTAGTATGCTTTTCTATTCTGCTACCATAACAGCTTTAATATCACTACCTTTCGCCCTTCATAATTGGATTATGCCCACAATGCACGAACTAGTATTATTATTTATTCTAGGTATGGGTGGTAATTTGATACTATTTTTCATTCTCAAAGCATTTACTTATGCGGATGCAACGGCTATGTCTCCTTACAGATATCTCGAGTTATTATCTTCCGCCATAATTGCCTATATAATATTTGGAGAAGTTCCAAGTACGTCAACTATTTATGGTGCTTTAATAATAGTACCTTCAACATTCTTCATTATTTATTCGGAAAAAAAGGAATTTAATAAACAAACTAACGAACATGGTGAAAAGGAATGAACAAACACAAACTGATTTTAACAAGTAGTGTTGCTAATAGTTTTGAATGGTATGATTATGCTTTATTTGGTCATTTTGCACCAATAATTGGGCAAAAATTCTTTCCTAATACTGACCCGAGTATTTCTTTACTATATGCCTTTTTAGCATTTGCCGTGGGTTACTTAATGAGACCGATAGGAGGTATTTTTTTTGGAGTAATCGGTGATAAATTTGGTCGTAGAGTAGCACTAAGCGCATCAGTTATTTGCATGGCATTTCCCACTGCGGCAATAGGTTTCCTTCCTACATATGAAACAGCAGGTATAGTTGCAACAAGTATGATGATTCTAGTTAGAATGCTGCAGGGCCTTTCCATGGGAGGAGCTTTAACGGGATCAATATCTTTCGTTATTGAACATACAGAAAAACACCATCGGGGTTTTACGTCTAGTTTTTCCATGGCCAGTATTTGTGTAGGTATTCTATTCGGTTCATTAGTATCATATTTAATAAAATCGATTTTTACAGCAGAGCAATTTAACTCATGGGCTTGGAGATTACCATTCTTAATTGGTATATTTATTTTCTTTGCTGGTATTTATATTAAGAAACATACAGCTGAGACTCCTTTATTTCTTGAAAACAAATCATACGGTAAAGTAGAGCAACGTCCTTTGAAATTTGCTTTTAAATATCATTGGTTTGATATGTTAATCTCAATTCTTATTAATGGAACCGGGTCAGTAATATTCTACGTTGAATCAATATATTTGATCTCTTATCTAAAAATACACAGAGGATTTGGTGAAGATGAGGTAAGTAATTTAGTTAATATCTGCTATCTCATTATGATAGTAGTAACTATTTTAGGAGGGTGGCTTTCTGACAAAATAGGTAGGAGGAAAATATTTGTTATTAACTTAGTAATTATAATTTTAACTTCAACATTTTTGCTTGAATCTTTTGAATTCGGCAATTTCAGTTCTATTATTATAGCTCAAATTATTATTGCAATTTTAGCTGCACTATATATAGGTCCAGAACCGGCTTTACAGGCGGAGTTATACCCAACAAACATCCGAAGTACAGCTCTTTCGGTTTCCTATAATACTGCTACTAGTATTTTTGGCGGTACAGCTCCGTATATAATGGAATCATTAGTACAAAACGGCAATATGGGTTCTGGCTCAATTTATATAATCGTATGTGCAGTTTTGAGTTTGATAGCTCTATATTTTTATATTGATCGATCACAACAGGTCGTAAGAAATACTTAAAGATATAAGGAGTAAAAGCAAACCACTATGCAAAATAAAGATTTAGCGAATACTGCCGTTTTGACCGACGAAACGCAAGTAATAAAAAAGCTATTGCCTAAAATTAAATGTCCGGCCCTTGAACAACAAAAGATTATTGCTCGAGCTGACGAATTCATTAGTATAATAAGAAAAAACAGAAATTTTTCTATTGAAGAATTTATTAATAGATTCAGCCTCTCTACCGATGAAGGAATTGCAATAATGTGCCTCGCCGAAAGTTTACTTCGGATACCGGATTTACAAATTACCAAGGAATTCGTAAGTGATAAGTTATCTAATAAATCGTGGAAATCATTTTTATTTAAGAAAGCAAAATCATTTAAGACTATTTTCTCTTCCTTCGGTATATATTTTTCCGGAAAATTTACCGACATTACTAAATCGGATAATACTTTTGCTAAATTAATTGATAAATTTGGTCAACCGGTATTTTTAAAAATCTTAAGAGAAGCAATTATGTACCTTAGTAAATCATTTGTATTTGCAGAAGGTATGGAATCCGGTTTAAAAAAAGTTCAAAATTTTTCAGAATATAAATTTTCTTTTGATCTGCTGGGTGAATCGGCAAGAACCAAAAAACAGGCCGCAAGATATTATAAAGATTATCTTAATGCTATAAAACTTATCGCTAGACTTCCTTATAAAGATCTAGATATGGCGTCAAAACCGAATTTATCTGTTAAATTAACCGCCCTGTATCCCAGATTTGAATACGCTAAGCTACATGATATAAGGCAAGAATTAATGCCACAAATTATCGGTTTAATAGAAAAAATCAAAAATAGCAACTTAACTATTACTTTTGATGCGGAAGAATCTTTCAGGCTTGATGCTTATTTTACTTTTTTAAGTGAAGTTATAGAGCAACCTGCCTTTAAAAATTTTAATGGTATCGGACTTGTAGTACAAGCTTATCAAACTAGAAGTTATGAGCTACTTGAAAAAATAATTTTATTGGCTAAAAAAACCAATAAACAAATACCAATCAGACTTGTAAAAGGCGCGTATTGGGATAGTGAGATTAAGCACGCTCAGGTAAACGGGCTGCAATACTACCCGGTATTTACAAAAAAAGAATACACGGATGCAAGTTACATCGCTTGTGCTAAATTAATGCTAGAAAATAATGATTATATATACCCGCAATTTGCGACCCATAATGCTTTAACTGCTTCGGCAATAATAGAAATAGCTGGAAATAAACCTTATGAGTTTCAAAAACTTTATGGTATGGGTGATGTATTACATTCTGAGCTAGCAAAAAAAAGGAGTGTAAGGATTTATGCTCCTATTGGTAAATCAGATGATTTACTTGCATATTTAATGCGTAGAATGTTAGAAAACGGAGCGAATAGTAATTTTGTAAGTAAGGTAGTTTCACCCAAAATACCTATATCTGCTCTTAGTTTTAATCTACATGACAAAATTTTAAATTTATTAGATAGGGGTAATTTAATTCCTTTGCCAGAAAATATTTATCCAAAGAGGAAAAACGCTATGGGCTATGATTTAGGATACAAAATAAATTACGATTATATTCAAGAAAAAGTGGCTAGTTATTTCTCTAATACTCATAAGGTCGCGTCCATAATAGAGGGTAGAGAACTTATTACATCCAAAAATTTAAATGAATGTTTCTGTCCTGCAAAAATAGCTGAAAAATTTTCAGATGTTTCTTTGGCAATACCTGAAGAAATTAAATATGCCGTAGACTCGGCTTATAAAGAATTTAACAACTGGAGCAAAACAACGGTAGAAAATCGTGCTGCTATTTTAGAAAAGGTAGCTTATGAATTTGAAAATAACAAATTTGAGTTATATGCCCTGCTTATCAAAGAAGGAGGAAAATCAATTCATGATGCGATAAATGAAGTTATTGAGGCAATTGATTTTTGTAGATATTATGCAGTCCAAGCAAAAATAATTATGCAAGATAAAGTTCTTCCTGGTCCCATCGGCGAAAGAAATATACTTTCAATGCATCCAAGAGGAGTTTTTGCCTGTATAAGCCCCTGGAATTTCCCACTTGCGATATTTATAGGTCAAATAGTTGCGGCATTAGTAACTGGTAATACGGTAATAGCAAAACCTGCGGGACAAACTTGTGTTATAGCTAATTTTGCCGTTAAGTTGCTGCACAAAGCAGGCATACCTAAAACGGCATTACAATTAATAATTACTTCTGCTAGCAATATAAGTAATTATGTATTAAGAGATGAAAGAATTGCAGGGGTAGCATTTACCGGTTCTTGCGAAACGGCTAAGAGCATCAATTTAACACTTGCAGAGCGGAATTCCGGTATTGTTCCGTTCATTGCTGAAACGGGTGGTCAGAATGCAATGATCGTTGATAGTTCAGCTTTACTTGAACAAGTAACGGATGATGTACTTATTTCGTCTGGTAGAAATCATAACATTTACTCTTTATTTAAGTTATTCTGAAATTCAGAGATGCTGCTATGACTTCCCCTGCAGAACCGTGCTTGCGATTTTCCCGCACACGGCTCTTCAATGAAACATTCACTATATAAAAGCT
>CAIKLL010000026.1 GCA_903828265.1 uncultured Rickettsiales bacterium | reverse complement strand
GCTGATGATTAAACTATAGAACAGCGCGTGAATTTTCCCACTTTCTTTATGGCCGATGAACAACCAATTTTTTTTGCCCAATGCAATGTCGCGGATTTTATTTTCAACGCCATTGGTGTCAATCTCGGCCATGCCATGTCGACAATAGGCGGTGATAAAACGCCATTGATTAAGTGTATAGTGAATCGCGTCAGCCAACTTGCTTTTAGGTGGCACGTGACCTTGCATTGATCGCAACCACTGATGAATTTTTTTCAGGAGTGGCCTTGCTATTTTTTGCCGTAATCGTTTGCGTGTATGGAAGAGAAGTTTGGCGTCTTTCATCCAGGCCTCCAGTGCATAGATTGGCTTCATGCGCTCTATCATCTCCGCGGCTATTCCATTTTTATCACCTGTGATTTTAATCACCTCATCAAACTTGCGGCGTGCATGTGTTAAGCACCCCAATCCAACAATACCTTCTCTTTGACGGAGTGTGTTGTATCCTGCATAGCCATCGGTTTGTAGGAGGCCAGTAAAATGCTCTAAACGCTCTGTAGCGACTGCTCCCTTGCGTGTCTCGCTCATCTCAAATACAACCAGCCCGCCTTTTTGACCGCAGCGTGTTTGATCTTTCTTATCCAAGAGGTGAGGCGCGTAGTAACTCCATAAATAGCCGTTTTTATCAGGCTTTAATAATTTAACAGGTGTTTCATCGACCTGTAGATAGCGGCTTTTTAAAATAAACCAGAGTGCATCGTATAACGGCAACAATCCATCTCCCAACTTCATAATCCAGTTGCCTAGCGTATTGTCGGGTATGGAGATGCCATGACTTTTCATGATCTTTGACTGTCGATACAGGGGTAGGTGATATTGATATTTATTCAAAATAACATCGGTGAGTAAGCTTGCGCCCGCCATGCCTTTAATAATCGGTGCGGTTGGTGCCATGGGCGACATCTTAATGGTTTGGCATTTCCTGCAGCCGTATTTCATGCGGATATACTCGACCCTGCAGTAGCGCGCTGGGATGATTTCGTACTTTTCTGAACTCTCTTGATTGATAAAATGCAATGCCCATTGACAACAAGCACAGATTTTTTGATCGTCAGGCAAGTCATAGATGATTTGATAACGAGGTAAATCGGCTGTATTCAATTGCCGACCACATTTTTTTAATCGAGTATGTGCTGCAATGTGCTGTACAACAGGCGGTAGCGTTTGATTGGGGTTTTGTTGAGCCGCACCCGTGTCTGTCGAATGAGGTTCTGTCTGCGACGCACTGGATTCACTTTTACTCCCAAAGAGCGCTTGCTGTTGCGATTTCAAGAGTTCCTTCAGTCTCGCGTTTTCTTCTTCAAGCGTGACTATTTTTTCACGTAACTCATGAGTCTCTACATGTTTTAATGCATAAGCAGCCGCTAATAGTTCGAATGTTGTTTGAGACATACGTTTAATAACCAGGCGTTATTTTAATAGAGAAAGAGTGTACCATACGATTTTTTTAGTCATTTACCTCTCTTATAGGCCATTCTCTTTTTAAAAACACGGAGGGGATAAAATAAAGATAATACGCGTCTGAATAGCTTAATAACGCCTTTTAAAAAGGACAACTAAAGCCAGTCAGCTTAATGCATAGAAAATAAAAAAGAGCTCTATTTCGGCAGCAAAAACCTGTCAAGTATTTTCTTTTGTTTCTTTGTTTTTTTTGAGTGATTTTATTATCCTCAACTAAATTTAGTATAATTTAATTCTTTCCAATCTCGCATCTTCTGCCACTCTAATCCCGCCAGCAACCAACTGAGCTCACTCTCATTCACTTCAATAGCACCGCTTGCCTCCGAAAACGCAAAACAAAATCGTCCTTTCTCTAGTCGTTTATAAAATAAAACAAACCCATTTTTATGCCACGATAAACATTTGATCTTGTCTTGCTTTCGATTAAAAAATAAATAAATTCCTTCATGCGGGCGCTGTTTTAAATCAGAGCTAATCAAATAGCTCAATCCATCAATCGCACGCCGAAAATCAATCGCTTTGCGATAAACCCATATCTTTTTACCGTATAATTCTAGCTGCATGGCACGACTCCTTGATCAGAGCGTTAATTTTATGAGCAGGGACTTGGAATACTATTTTCATCCCATTCAGAAGCGCCCATTCTAATGGAACAAAGTCTTCATCAATTTCCTTTAAACCTAAGCTCATTGAGCTTTTGCCTTCACAAGTGATGGGTACAAAAGAAGTCATAGGATTTTTTTTATTTTTTTCATCCTTTTTTGTTGGACATTCAAACCATTGGCACCATTTATAAAAAGAGGTTTTTGACACGCCTGCTGATTTGCAAAATTCATGCTTGCTTTGATGAGATTCTTTCCATTGCTGATATAATTTTTTCTTATTTTCTAAGCTGAATACTTTTTTTTGTTTTTTTGTATGTCCTGCATTGACTATATCATTCATTTTTTAAACTCCCATGGTATTAAGAAAAATGAGAGGTTAGCCGTTTAAAAATAGAGATAATAGGTGGTATTTTTGGGGGCTTACGCTTAAGCCTTCAAGTAAGTAGTTTAGGTTTTTACTACGGGGCTGTAGTCAGTTGCAGAAGCATCTCAGCAGAAGACCAGAGTTGATATTATTCTTTCAATAGCGGTTTTAGCTTTTTTACGCTTTATATCATCTTACAATGACTAGCGTATTGTTCTATCACTTTTTTTGCTGTTTCACTCGATAAAGGTTTACTTAAAATATCTTG
>CAIKLL010000025.1 GCA_903828265.1 uncultured Rickettsiales bacterium | reverse complement strand
TCATCACATTAAATCTAGCAAACACACTGCTTTTGATATCTTTGATAGTCACGTCAATAAATAGTTACCCGTTTTTCCTGGTCCTTTTAGCTCATTATTTTAAATTATTACTATATCGCTATTTCCAAATTTTGAAAACTACGCTTACTGAAAGATGAGCGAACAAGGCACACAGGTCACTTTTATAACTTTTTTTTTGGCGATTACATAGTGTATGACGCATAGAATATATTTATCAGGGTGGGGGAGACGTTTATTTATTACGATGATCCATAATGCTCTCCAATAAAAGTACGCTTTCTCTCTTTTTACTATAGGCGACGCGTGAGCTCTTACGTGGTATTTTATTCGACAGACTATACTTTATGTTAGAGAATTACGACTCTTTTCGCGGATTGTACATGTGCTTTCACGATCCCCAAGATATCAACTACAACAGATATTGGGCAAGGCATGTGCTTCGCCTAGATATTGATTTATGGACTAAAATCATGAATGAATCGGGTCTATATAATGTTCAAGGTCGCTATTCATCTTCAGAATGGGTTACTTTGACTCATAATGGTAGAGCCATAACATTCGAAAAGGTAGCAGCGAAAAATAGAGGTAAGAGTTCTATGTTTTGTTGCCGTTCAGTAGATTTTCCTCAGGTTGGGGATTATGCTAATGAAAATGTCAAAGAAGGAATGGATGGCAGATGGTTGGCATTAGCGGTTGATTGCTATTATCTCGAGACGCTAAGGTGGTCAGATTTTAATTGTAGCAATAATAGTAGTAGCAATAGTAATAATAACGTCGAAAATATTGAAGGTATTTGGGAGAGCTGTAGTGATGAGGTTAAAACCAATTTAGTAAACAGTTATCTAGTGGCTGTAGTTGAAAAAGTGCCACAGCGTAAGCCGGTAGAAATTATTGTGACCTTTAAAAATAATCAAAAGGGCTCTTTGTTCTATATAAAGCATAAAAGACCCCAAGGTGCTGTATGACAAAGCCTGTGTACGATGCTCTTGACGATTATAGTAAGTTTAAAATGAGGAATCGTGAAGGCAAGAAAACGGAAGGCCATTCGCACAAATCATATAAAGAAATAATGGAATTATTAGATAGCTTCAACAAAGATAATGAAGATGTTGACAATCAGTTCGAAGACCCCATCACGTCTGATATACCATTACAAGATTTGGAGGGGGGTATGGAAGATAACGACTTAGGGGTTGGAGATGGAACTGAAGTTAGAGCTAAAGATGTTGAAGATCCATTCGAAATGCAGTTCCAAGTTGGGGAAGGGGTTGTGGAAAATCAAACAGAAAATCTTATCACGTCTGATATGCAGCTACAAGATTTGGGAGGGGGTATGGAAGAAGTTGACTGAAGGGTTGGTGATGGACCTGCAGTTGGAGCTGTAGACGATGTTTAAATCGCTGTTTCCCTATATTTTGTAGTATATACTTGATTGCTTGTTTATATAATATATCTGGTTCACATTTTATAGTTAATCCATGGAAACATATCATACATAATAAATTAAGCTTTACATCGTTTTTGGTCAAACACATAGCTGAAAAATAGCTTGATAGTGATAGACCTAAGCCGCATCAGTATTACACGTTTTTCATTCAAAGTTTAAAATGTTATCCATACATATGTATACATTAATATGTTCATATTACTATGATATATCGCATGGTCATTATTATA
>CAIKLL010000024.1 GCA_903828265.1 uncultured Rickettsiales bacterium | reverse complement strand
CAAAAGTACGCAGTATAATAACACTGCTTTCTTTCTAAATAACTGCTTTCATTTAGAACTTCTTGTACTAGGTTTTCAACATTTTTAGTTGTAGGCATCTTATTAATTGTAGGCATCTTCGTCGTCTCCTTGTTTTAAGTTTAGAACTTTATTGTTCATACATATAATGTATCACAAAACAACTACGACTTTAATAAACCGCTAAGTCAGGGTTTCACTTATCGTATTGAAATAGGGTATGATTTGTACGATAACAAGGATTGGGTTTAACTTATCGTAGGTAGAAAATTTCTAATTATTAGGACTTGGTATTTTTGAAATGGAAAATTGAATTAAAGTTTGTTTTTAGGAAAATCACCTTTTGCGATATTGATAATTAACTTCTTCGCCGAAGCATAAGCATTTTGTACCTGTCTAACTCCACCTTGTTGAACTTGTTGTGTTCCTTTCATAATATAAACATCTTTTTTTTGGTAAGTCTTTCCTTGTTTAGTATATGTTCCGGTTTTGTATTTTACTTTTAATGCTATTTCTTCGTTTTTTAATTTTGTTTGTTCTTTGAGTTTAAACACATCAAACATTCTTTTCATTTCTTTATGTTTAACTGGTCTATGAAAAGAAATATTAGTTTTTTTTTCTGATTTTTGAATGTTGTGTATTGTTCTTAATTTCTCTAGTTCGTTATCTATATCAATTCTATTTTTTGAAATTGGTATTTGAACTGTAAAGTAGTTTTTATCATCAATTAAATCTTTAGAATCTTTAATATATCTAAGAGTAAAATCGCCGAACAAATGTTTATATTTAAGAAACATTTTGTTTAGGTAATTAAACTTTTCTTTGTCCGTCATACTCAAAATCGGTTTCATTGACTTAATCTCTTTTAAATCAAATTGTTTCCAAGCATTTACTACGATTTTATGTTTTATCGTTTCTTTCGTAACACCGTATCTACCACCAAATCGTTTACTTTTTTTAAACTCAATAGTTTTACCGTTATAATCCAATGTTAGTTTCAACCATTGGAAAAACCACATAATTGATAATTTGGGAATTGTAATCTTAGAAAGTGTTTTATCTTTTTGAATTATTACAGTTCTATTTTGTATTGTCATTCTGTGTCGTTTTATTACGATATCCTTTATATTACAATATCAACACCACTTATCGTAGAGAGTTCCTTTTCTATTGATTACCTAGTTCCTCTTGATACCAATTTAAAAACACACTTCATTTGAAGTGTAAACAGAAAGGAAGAAAATGAATAATATTGCGTATTTAAGAGTATCACACACAGAAAGTTTGAATGGTACGAGTTTAGAGGTACAAGAAAAAAGATGTAAAGCATTTGCGGAATTACATAATTTTAATATTGATTATGTGTATTCTGAGATTGTTTCTGGTGGTGTTGAGTTCAGAAAAAGACCAGTGTTTCAAAAGGTTTTAAAAGAATTAAAATCAGGTTCTAAACTGGTGGTGTCCAGACTGGACAGACTCTCTAGAAAAGTCGTTGATACTCTAAGTTTAGTAGATGACTTTAAAAAAGAACATAAAGAAATCTGTATTACAGATATTGGTAATATTCATACTGATGGTGTTTCAAAAAT
>CAIKLL010000023.1 GCA_903828265.1 uncultured Rickettsiales bacterium | reverse complement strand
TCCTACAAGATCATAAGAACTGACATTATTTTTTGAGCATGCAACTGTAACGGTGTTGTCTCCACGAGCGCTTTTTAAATAAAATTGGCTAGTTGGTTTGCTACCCATAATATTACACTCATTAATTTTGGTACTTATAAATTTTACAGCAGATGCATGATTTGCCTTAACAGCACTTGCCTTAGCCCCTGCCGTAAATCCTCCAAAATTTACCACAGCTACAGCAGCTAATATTCCAATAATTGCAACAACAACAAGCAGCTCGATCAAAGTGAAGCCGTTATGAGTTTTTATAGTCATTTAATCAACAACTTTTATTGATTTAACAAAAACATTTTTAGAGTCATTACATGGAGTTTTAAAACATCCCCATATTCTTACCTCTGATAAATATGTACTAAAATTCACATAGCCGACATCTGCATCATTTGTATAGCTAGTGCTATGTCGATAACTGAGTTCATTTGGTTTGTATGGATTTTTAAAACTATTGCCTTCACCAAAACGCAAATAGTTGTCTATGGCAGACCATGCCCAGTAAGATGATGATATTGGACAGTTTAAAAAATCTGGATTTCCCACTCCTTTATAGTCAAAAATAAAAGCTTTTTTAGTCATTTTATTATTACATTTGGTAACCTCACTAGAAATAAATTTAAAAATAGAATTATAATTACTTTTAGCAGCGGAAATTTTTGCGCTATCTGAATATCCACTAAATGAAACAACTCCAACTGCTGCTAAAATGCCAATAATGGCAACAACAACTAAAAGCTCTATAAGAGTAAAACCCTTTATTTTTATCATGGCTTAATAGTTGTCCAAATATTACTCGCGCCTGTAGAGACTGTTGTCCAAATGTTAGATACTCCTGTATTTATTGGCGTCCAACAATTACTTGCACCTGTATTTATAGGCGTCCAAGTATTTGAAGCTCCAGTATTAATTACAGACCATTTTGTATTTATATTAGATGTTACGGTTTGATTACTATTATTTACATAACTGACGCTGTAACTTCCTGTTTGAGATTTAGCAATCAATATTGTACCTGTCACACAAGGATCTTTGCCAGTTATGCCGACTGATGTATTAAAAGGATTTTTAATATTATTTGTTTTATTAAAAAAATCTTCAATTAAATTAACTTCTGGTGGATTTATATTGTTACACTTGTGACTACCAAATACAATTTCTGAATTATTTAAAGTGCATTTAGAAAACTCAACATTTAATGAGTTGCCAATATTCTTATAATTTACCTCTAGTGTTTTTTGCTTTGCAGATGCTAAATAATTATTAAATTGATTAATGCCAACTGATGATAGTACCCCTATGATAGCAACAACCACTAAAAGCTCAATTAGGGTAAAGCCTTTTTTATTTACCATGACTTTATTATTGAAGTTTCTAAATATGTTCCGTCCTGAAGAAGTGTTTGTATAACAATCTTATTAGGACCTATTGGCACAATTCCATGATTTCCTGCTGATGTTGAGGCTCCATAACCTCCCATGCAACAGGCATTTTCTCCTGTCAAAATATTTTTTGGATCTCCAGTATAGGAACTTTTGTATTGAAAATATCTTGAAAAACCTTGTGATAAAGAACTTACTGTTGCCCAGTCATTTCCATAATTGCAATACCAAGTAGCTGTATAAAAAGACTCATTGAATTTAATAGTAGTTTCTCCTAAGTCAC
>CAIKLL010000022.1 GCA_903828265.1 uncultured Rickettsiales bacterium | reverse complement strand
GGATATCAAAACATACTTGCAAGAGAATCTCAAATGAATATGCTTCCAAAACAACTTGCTTTACAAGCATCAATAAATGCTATGGCTCCTGGAGAAGTTGAAAAAACAATGAGAACTTTACGAAGAATAGGTGTTCCAGAAGAAAAAATAAAAGATTTTCTTTTAAAAGAAAATACTTATCAACAAAGACAGCAAGATATGGCTGAAATGGAATATTACAAACCTTCTTTAATTTCAAAATTTACTTTTCTAACTAAAAAAGAAAATATAAAACAAGGGTTACAAGACACAGCAGCACAATCTTTTTTAAATTGGAAAAAAATAAACCCTAATTTAACACTTGGTTTAATATCTGAAAAGCCAAAAGATAAAGGTTTAGCTTTAGATAAAAAATATTATATAGATCCAAGCACAGGAGTTATTCTTCAATTTGATAAAAAAATAAATGATTATCGTGACTCTTTAAGTGAATAAATATAAAAATGGTTTATAATCCAGAACTATATGCACAAACAAAATTAGAAAGTTCAGAAAGAGAATTTGGTAATTTTGAATCAGCATTAGCAGGTCTTGCAACAGGTCTTTGGAATATACCAAAAGGATTTGTATCTTTAGGTGCTGAACTTTATGATTTAGTAGGTGATGCTAATACTGCTAAAGAAGTTGAAGAATGGTTTGAAAAAGTTAATCCATTTGAAGAAGCAGCTGAAGCTAAAACTATAGGAAAAATTACAACAGCAATCGCGTCAGTAGCTCCAGTTGGAGTAGGGGGTGCAATACTAGGAGCAAGAGTTGGAAAACTTGCTACTGAAAGACTTGCTAAAACAGCTTTAGAAGCAAAAAAAAATAATAAATTTTTTAGTTTAGCTAATTTCGGATCAAAGGTGGCATCTCCTTTACCAAGTGCAGTTATAGGAGGAGGTATAGGTGAGTCTGTAGTTTCTGATGAAGAGATAGGAACGTTTGCAGATATGTTAAGAGGTACATCATTAGAACCTTACGCAATAACAATGATGGACATTGAAGAAAAAGAAGGTAGAGAAGAAGCATATAGAAGATTATTAAATAGACTTAAATTTGGTACAGAAGGTGCTTTGTTTAATTTAGCTGTTATAGGAGCGGGAAAAGGAATTGGCCAATTAAGAAATCCATCTGAAACTGGAAGAGCTGAATATTCTGAAAACCCTCTTGCAAGATTTTTTCAAAAATATTTTACATTAGGAACTCTTGGAAATATAGATAGAGAATCTTTTGTTGCTCAACGAGCAGCTGAAAGAAGTACAGAGATAGCTAAAAGTTCAGCTTATGATTTAACAAATACTTTAGAAAAATCATTAAAAGGATCTGTACCTGATATACAACAAAAATTTTTTCCAAATTTAGTTCTTGGTTCAGATGAATTACAAGAAGGAGTTAATAAAAAAATTGCAAATATATTATCTTCATCCGATAATAAATTACTAGATTTTAATTCTTTAAGTAAAAGAATAAGAGATGAAGGAAAAATAATAACTGAAGGAAAAAAAATAACAGATGATATTATTGTGGATGAAAATACAGGATTTATTAAATATAAAGATGAAAAATTAAATACTGAAGAAATAAAAAAAAT
>CAIKLL010000021.1 GCA_903828265.1 uncultured Rickettsiales bacterium | reverse complement strand
TATGTTCTCTCTATCGTAGAGAGTAATTCTGTGGTATTTTGTCATTAGCAACACTGGCTTTGTATTTTTGAATGAATTCAAATATACAGTGTTGCGCTAGATTATTAAACTGGCCGATGTAATAAATTTATAAAAATGGAAAGTGAATTAATAGCTAGACTACTCAAGCCTAAAAATCAACTTGATCAATTAGACCTTGATGCTTTTTTATTTGAAGCTCACAAGGCGTGGTGGTTAGCTAAAGGAAAAACTATAAATATTTCAAATATCCGAAAAGTGTTAAGAAAGATTTGGTATATCCAGATTATTTTGCATATATCATAATAAAAATAAAAACTTTTTGTTTACAGTTGATAATTTTACTTATATACTTAAATAAGTAATTAACTAAAACTAAAAACATCAAAAATGACTAGACTAAGTATAGATATATCAGACGAATTGCACCATTACCTTAAATTACATACGGCACGAAAAAAAATGACAGTTGTTGATTTTGTAAGAGATGCTATCTATAGGAAAATAGATCAAGAAAAAGTCCCGAATAAGGAAACCATAGGAGCTATCGAAGAATCAAGGAAAAGCATCGGTATAACAAAAAATTCTTCAGTTGAAGAAATGTTTAATGAAATATATAAAGAACTTGAAGAAGAAGGTTTTAAGGTAAAGAGGAATGCTTGAGCTTACGAAGACTAACCTTTACAAAAAAGAATTAAAATTAATGCTCAAGAGAGGACGAAATGGGCAGAAAATGTTTGATATAGTAGCAATGATATTGGATAATGCCAATCAAGGGATGGAACACCATTTGTTATTACCAGAAAAATATTGTCTGCATAAATTAATAGGTAAATATAAAGGCTACTGGGAATGTCATATAGAGCCTGATTGGTTGCTAGTTTATTATTTAGATGATGAAGTTTTGCGACTAGACCGTACTGGTACACATAACGATATTTTTAAATAATATAGCAGATCATACTAAAGTATCGTTCCTTGACTGGAGCAAAGACAAGTGAAAAAATAATCAAATATTTTTTACTTGTCTATATCTTAATTTGGGATGCTGTGGCATATGTTAATAAAATAATTTAAACAATTTAGCAAGAGCCAAGGCAATGAAGCTGAGGTGAGGAAAGTAGAATTAAGACTCAAATTTATCTTGAGTTTATTTGTTATATTTTAAAATCCCAAAATTCTAGTTTTTAACGCTGGGTTAGTTAATTGAAAAGTACCCCTTTTTCAAGGTAACTTTAACATTTACTTTATTGCTCCAAATGTCAGGGACAATAAAATAATTAAACAACATTAATTTAATTAATAAAATTAACCGTCAGAATTGCTAAATCTTTTTTCATATTTCTTGCTTGTGGTTGGCTATACTACCAAATTTTTTAGGATTTAAACTCAAGCTCTTTGTCATTTGAATTGTTGTTTTAGAAAGATAGTATTTTCTTTTTTTCTGATCAGTATATTTTAATTCATTAGGATGTTTTCTAAATATCTAATATATTCCCTTCGGAAATAGCTTGAATTATTTCTTTAAAACCAATCCCTCTCGTTTCTAGCAATTGAGAGTTTTTCTTGTAATTGTATTTAAAATTCATCCTACTAATAATAATTAAATTTTAGAGGCATCATGATGAACTAGCATATTAACATAAGTCTGATATGCTAAACCCATTTTTGAAGCTTTAAGTTTAATTGCTTCAAGATCATGATTTGCAATCCTTATGGTAATAGATTTTTTGCTTTTTAAGTGCTTAGTAGCAGCTATTTTTAAATTATCTAATAAAGAGTTGGTCTTGATACTTTTTTGAGAATTAAAACTACCCTCAATATCTTGTTCATATTTATCTAAACTCCAGGAGATACAAGTATAAATGCAACAAGCGGGCTAAAAGTGGCTGATCTGGTATTGGTTCCATCAAAACCAACTGCACCAGATTTACAAGCTATAGGCAGAACAATAGCTACTATAAAGAATCTTGATAAGCCTTTCTTATTCGTAATTACACAAGCGGTTGCTAGAACGAAACTGGCCATGCAGGGTGCAAGTGTTCTTTCAGAGTTTGGAACAGTAGCACCTTCTACGATAGGTAACAGAATAGCATATGCGAACGCTATGCAAGCTGGATCTTCAGCAGCGGACGAAGATAAGCTAGCCTCAGAAGAGATACAGTTGGTATGGAATTTTATTAGTTCAAGATTATTTGATACGGAGATAGGAAATGCAAAAGAAAAAGTTCGATTTGACCTCTGATATAGTAGAAGTAAAGTTAGAAGAAAATGAATTAAAAAAACCTGTTGCTTCAATTAGTAATAATAAAAAGAAAAGTGTTCTTTTAACTATTGCTGTTGATGTAGATATGCGAAAAGAGTTTAAAACTTGGTGTGCAAGAAATGGCTTGAAGATGAATGAGGCATTTATTAAGGGGTTTAATCTTTTGAAGAAGCAAGATTATATGTAAAAATATGTACACATAAACACATATTTATATATACACATATATCTATAAATATTCATGAGTCCTAAGTATAATAACCAAAAGTATTATTACTAGTAGTTATATAAATACAGTTAAACATAT
>CAIKLL010000020.1 GCA_903828265.1 uncultured Rickettsiales bacterium | reverse complement strand
CTTGATATTGAAGAAGGGATCGTATTAAAGATTGATAAATATTATATGAGCCAGGCACTAGATAACTTGATCATCAATAGCATCAATTATGCCAAAGGCGGCACTATTGGGATTAACCTTAAACAGGATAATGATAAAGAAGCTATAATCTTTAGCATTAGCGATGAGGGGATAGGGATACCGCCTGAGGAATTAGAGGAAGTATTTGAGGAGTTTACGGTTAGTTCTAGGACACAGAGTTTTGCTGGTGGGAGGGGAGCAGGCCTTGCGGTGTGCAAGAAGGTGATTGAAGTACACGGCGGAGCTATCAAAGCCGAAAGTAAAAAAATGGGTACCAGAATTTCTTTTACTTTGCCAAAAATAACTAAAAACCGCTAAAAGAGTTTATACATATTTCTTTTCACGACTATATGAAAAATGAGTTGTGAAAGAGACTGTGTACGATTTTGGTAAGTTTATGCCAAATAAGCTATAGTTATAAAGGTATTTAACCTAGAAACCGATATTTTTATGACCTTCTTGCTAAATGCCAATAATCGTCGTAGTTCATTAAATTAGGTTCTAAAAAATACTGGCCGGTTGTAATATAATGAGTAAGTAAATTTATTAGTCCCTGCTTGTGGTTCTGGATGTCTTCTTTTCTAATTGGTATCTCAGTTAAAGAAATATAGGGACTTTTGCTATTAATCTTAACATACACCAAACTCTCTACCTCTAAGCTCCCTAGTTTGCCAAAACCTCCCTCAAGAAGTATGATAGATTCAATAATTAACTGAGGGCTGAGACCCGAAAAAACATCTTTTTTAGTTGGAAGCGTACCAGTTTTATAATCCATTATAATCGCTTTATTTTCTTTATTTATTTCAATGCGGTCAGCTATTGCGACAATTTTTATTTCTTTACCAGAAATCTTTAATACGAGTTCACCACGAGCTTCTGCAACCACTTGTTGTAAATTTTGTCGCCTCGTATGATCAAATAGGATAAAATCTTTGGCTATGGCTTCAATCTTGGCTTGCCAAAAATTTGTTGTTTGTTTTGGAAATATACTTGTAAGTAGTAATTCTTTAGCATAATTTTTAAACCTTTCTAAGGCAATTAATGGATCAGATGTATAATTTTTTGTGTATATCTCGACGACCTTGTGAAAGAAATTTCCAAATTCTGATAATCCTGGTGTTTCTTCTATTTCTTGCTCAATTTTTAAATTGAGAATTTTCTTAGCGTAGAAATTATATGGAGCTCGAATTAAAGTTTCTATATCAGTAGCTGATATTTGCTTAGGAAAGGTTTGGGCAAAAACATACTGTACAGACTGCTGGTTAAGGTTATTAATCGTAGAATCTGCAGGAATAAAAGTCTGATTAAGATTATTTTTTAATATATGTTTTAGGGTTAACAAAAAGGGAGAAGGCATAGATGCCGAAGAATTGCCCGTTTTAATCGACCGAGTAATTAGAACATTTTTATTATGTAAATTTAAATAAAAATCATACATCGAGTTCCCAAATCTTGCAGTCCAAGAATCAAGTCCTATTTGTTCAATCATTTGCTTATTTAACCAGGGACTTCCAATTTGTGGTGGGGGATATGAATTCAACGCAAAATTCGTATGTATTATTAAATCGTAATTTATAAGTGTTGCTTCGTTAGGGGAACAGATAATTATGGATCTATTGCTTGGGTCATTATAAATACGTCCGCCTGAAATTAATTCTTTAAGAATATCCGGAAAATTTTCTGGATCAGAGAGCTCAATATCCTTTGTAACTTGTATAATTTCTGTGAAAGCATTTATAATTTTATTATTGTAAAACCCTTGCCATAAATTGGGATAAATTATTTTTACTGCGTCAATAGTTTGATTTAGAAAATTGCTGAAATTATGGCTTATAATTTTCTGCCTGAACAGTCTACAAATATTATGTAGGTTATCTAAGTGGGATCGGTCAGTAAAATTATCATCGATTATTTTGGTTATATCATTAATATTTTGGCTAAATCTATTATGCTTGGCAATTAATCGTTTTAATTTTTTTGTCTCATCGCAAATTATTAAAGGATGCAAAATTAGGCTTATAAAATCCGGTAAAAAAAATTCCTGGCAAATATTCTTAGCTATTTCCAGCACCAAGCCGGTTAATGGTAGGTTTAAAATGTTTTCTCCAAGCAAATCAGAAAAATTGAGTCCGTATTTATCGAATTTAGCAATAAAATAATTTTTTATTTTATCGTCAGAAATCAGGACTGCAATTTTAGTATCAGAATTTCCTAATACTGTTTCATGACATTTTGCTGCAACGTACTCTGCTTCCAAAAATATGTTATCAAATTCTACATATTTTATGTTATCTAGGTAATTCGTAGATGTATTTTTAATTAGCAGGTTATCTAATATTGAAGTTGTACTTATTTTACCTAAATATGGCACATTTTGTAGTTCTACAGCTAATTGTTTTAGTAGTTTACCTATATTATACAAAGGTTCTTCAGGAAGTAGTTTAGTTAATTCCGATTGATCCGGAATAACAAAAGGCGGCAAAATAATATAACCATTTTTTAATTTAGATATTTCAACAATAAAATCCTTTGTTATCTGGTTATTACCTATTACACCAGCAATAACTGTATAATTTTTAGCCTCTTGGATTCTGTTTAATTCAGCATTAAATATTAACTTTTGATGTTGAGCAGGAGTTGACTTTTTTAAAGCAACAATTTTTTCTTGCCAGTTTTTATAAGCAAATTCTAAAAAATCATAAATAAAGTGCCAATGTTCCGCCTGATCTAAAGTGGGAATGTTTTTTAATTTATTAAACTCAATCTTATTAGCTTCGAATTCGAAGAATAATTTTGCGAGCGAACTGGCTAGACTAATGGTTTGGGGGATAGTATAGTTTAATTTATCGTAGGAATTAATAATTTCCGTTAAGATTATTCTTTCTTCTAAGCTCGTTATTTTTCCAATTTGCTGGGAAGGTATTTGGAAACTATCCTCTAAAGAGGAGCTAATATCATTTATCGGTATAATACTAGGTAATATTGTTGTACCTACTTTACTTACTATATTTTTTTGTAAATAATTACAAAAATACCCATTTGGCAGAATAATTTTTAAATTATCGAAATGGTTTTCAAAATTAGTAAAAATAAATTCGGTTACTTCGCTGATAAAAAATTTTTTTGCCGTGGTGCGGTATATGGGCATATAGAAGCTAAGTAGAAAATATTAAAAAGCTATAATAAATTAATTTTGTAATAACCGAAATACTGAAAACCTTTTTAAATTTTATACGGCAAAAGCCTGAAAATAGTACTATAAATTTACCAAAAAAAGGTAAAAAGCTAATAGCGATTATTATCTGTAATAGTTTAAAATTTTTGATACTATTGATTTTTGTATCTAACTGGTTTTGTTCTTCTCCTACTGGAGTTAAAACTTTATAGCATACTACTCCTAATATGTAATTTATACCGATCGAAAATGCGTACGCTATTAATGCAACTAATAGCATGAGGAGTTTATGGTAATTACCAAACAGTTTCATAGTATCTAATACTATTTCCGAAGAAGTATTAAAAGCAAAATTAGCAGTTAATACATCTGTAAATAGTAGTAGATAAATTTCGAACTGAGTCATTTTTTAATTAAAGATTTTAAATCTAAATCCAGAATAGCTTTACTCTAAGCTTATAAGCTTTATAATTAAGTTTATATTTTTAATCAAGTTAATGTGTTTATATTAAGCCTTTTCTAAAATTCTATTACCTTTTTTATCTTCGGCTTTTTCAGTAATATGCAAAATCTCTTCAACAAAATTTTTTATTTCAATTGCCGCTGGGGAATTTGGCTGATTTTCTGTTACAGTTACACCCGTTAAAAAACACGAACTAAATGCTACCCTATTACCAATAGTATTCTTAAAAATTTCAGCTTTTAATTGCTTTATAATTTCTTTGCTAATTTTTGATGTGGGGTTATGTCTATTTATTAAAATTTTAACCGGGATATTTTCACTTTTTGCAAAATCAATAGTTACCTCTGTTGCCCATAGATCGGTTGGGCTTGGTTGCATAGGCACAATAACCAAGCTTGATGCTCTAATGGCTGACTTCGATTCGGTCTCCGTATGAGGGGGAGCATCAATAATTATGTAATCCATTTTATTTTGCAAATTACTGATTACTCCTTCAATTCGCCATCCCGAACTGGCAACAAAATGAAGGCCGGTATAACCGATTCCGAATTTTTTTTCTCGTAAGGCGTGCCATCTACTTAAACTTCCTTGCGGATCTATATCGATAATTGCTATTCTTCTACCTGTTTGAGCAAGAGATACAGCAATGTGAGCAGCGATAGTAGTTTTACCAGCTCCTCCTTTTTGCTGGGCTATTGTAATAACTTGTGCCATAATATTTCCCATAATAATTACAAGTTTATTAAATATTAATTTTACCTGGAAGTCTAAATTAAAACTTTATTCACTCTGTAACTAATTGATTTCCTGTTATGTTTTTTCTATAATTTATAGTTTGGTTAGTTTTAGCCAGATGCTTATGGTAGATATAATGGTAAATAATCTTTATATGGCTTAACATATAAAGCCTTTAAGTAAGATATGATAGATAAGAAATAGCTCGCTAATTTCTTATAGTACTTGCTAACCTCTACGGATTTATTATATAAGAAAGATTATTGTAAACATAATCGCCTGAGTATGAGTAAGAAAACAATAGGAATATACCCTGGAACATTTGATCCAATAACCAATGGTCATGCTGATATAATTGCCAGGGCTAGCAAAATTACCGATGAGTTAATACTGGCAATTTCTACTTCTTATAGCAAAAATCCTATGTTTTCTATAGAGGAAAGGTGCACACTTGCTCAGATTTATCTAGAAAAATATGGTATTGCTAGTAATGTAAAAGTCATGAAGTTTGACGGTTTACTTGTAAATTTCGCAAGTAAAATTGGAGCAAGCATAATTGTACGAGGACTTAGGGCTGTCTCTGATTTTGAATATGAATTCCAAATGGCATGCATGAATTCACGATTAAATGGGAACATAGAAACTATATTTCTACCCGCTTCAGAAAAAAACCAGTTTATTTCTTCAAGATTAGTAAAAGAAATAGCCAGCCTTGGGGGCTCTATTTCCGCTTTTCTAATTCCGGAAATAGAAGAAAAAGTAGTGGAGTACTATAAAAATAAAAAATGATCACTTCAAAATGTACTCTTACAATAGATCTGGATATTATAAGAGATAATTACCGGACTTTACAAAAAATTTGCACACTAACTGAGGTAGGAGCAGCAGTTAAGGCTAATGGTTATGGCCTTGGAGCAGAACAGATATCCCCTATCCTTGCTAATCTTGGTTGTAAGTATTTTTTTGTAGCAACTACAGACGAAGGAGTAACCTTAAGAGAAAGATTTAATAAAGAGAATTTAAATCATAAAAACCTAAATATATGTGTTTTAAATGGTTATTTTACTGCTGACCAAAATGAGTTTATTAACTATAATCTTATTCCGGTTTTAAATTCCTTTCAACAATCAGAATTATGGCGAAATCTAGGCTATCAATTAAATAAAAAATTACCCTGTTTTCTCCATATTGATACCGGAATGAATCGTTTTGGTATACCGGAAGGAGAAATTAATGATTTAGTACAAAGTACTAATGAGCTCGATGTTTTATGTATAATGAGTCATTTATCTTCTTCAGAGGAACCTGACAATGAAATAAATAAAGAACAACTATTAAAATTTAAGCAATTAGCATCTTTATTTCCGGACACAAAAAAAAGCCTAGTAAATTCTAGCGGGATTTTTTTAGGTCCAGAATATCATTTTGACCTTGCTCGTCCCGGGGTAGCTATTTATGGAGTTAATCCAACTCCTTATCTATCAGAATCTTTGATTAAAAATCCAATCACTCTTAAGGCACCTATAATACAAATAAAATCACTGGATAAGGGGCAACATGTTGGTTACAATAGGACTTATGAGCTTGAAGAAAACCATCTTATTGCTACCTTACCTTTAGGTTATGCTGACGGATACCCAAGGTCGTTAAGTAACAAAGGGATAGTATTTATCAACGATAAGCCAGCTCCTGTAATAGGTAGGGTATCAATGGATTTAATTACCGTTGATGTTACCAAAATACCGCCAGAAGATTTATTTTTAGGACAAACTGTAGAAATTATAGGAAAAAATATGAGCCTTGATAAAATTGCAAATCTGGCCGGAACAAACGGTTATGAAATATTAACTATGCTGGGCAATAGATACCATAAAATTTATAAATACTAACGTGCAAGCAGAGTCTTGTTATTATTAATTATATTAAACCTAAAATAATATAAAATTATTATGTTTTTACCCCTACAGTACATAGGACGCAAAACTCTTGATTTTTTTCAAATAGTAGGAATTCTTTCAATTTTTATTGCGAAAACCATTAACGGGCTAATTAGAAGACCATTTTATTTGAACTTGATTTTACGGCAGATAATTTCTATAGGCTATTTTTCCCTGCCGGTGGTAGCGATGACTGCCGTTTTTTCCGGAGCAGTTTTAGCTCTGCAAAGTTACACGGGCTTTTCACGATTTTCTGCTGAAAGTTCAATTGCAACTGTTGTTGTCCTTTCTATAACTAGAGAACTTGGTCCCGTGCTTGCAGGTCTTATGGTAGCAGGAAGAGTAGGAGCGTCAATCGCAGCTGAAATAGGTACTATGAAAGTTACTGAGCAAATTGATGCTTTATTTACGTTATCTACTGATCCAATAAAATATCTAGTGGTGCCAAGAGTTATCGCATCTGTGCTTACCATGCCGTGTCTTGTGCTGATTGGTGATATTATAGGAGTAATGGGTGGTTATTTAGTTAGTGTTTATAAACTTGGTTTTAATGGTATTACTTATATTAAGAATACAGTAGAATATTTAGAAACTATAGACGTAGTTTCTGGGTTAGTTAAAGCAGCAGTATTTGGTTTTATAATAGCAATAATGAGCTGTTATCATGGTTATCATTCAAACAAGGGAGCCAAAGGTGTCGGAACCGCAACTACTGATGCAGTGGTATCGTCTTCAATACTAATTTTACTGAGTAATTATTTAATTACTGAGTTATTTTTCAGTTAATAATCTACTAAGTTATGTCAAATAATATAAAAATAAAAGTTCGTAATTTACATAAAGCATTTGGTAGTCATAAAGTACTAGATGGGATAGATCTTGATGTCAAAAAAGACAGTTCTCTCGTTATTTTAGGAGGATCAGGTACCGGAAAGTCGGTTTTAATAAAAACAATTATAGGGCTTTTATCCCCTGATAAAGGTAGTATAATGTTTGATGATCAAGAAACAGTAAATATTTCCCCTAAAGCTCGCTTAAAGATTTTAGAAAATTGTGGATTCCTTTTTCAGGGAGGAGCATTATTTGATTCCTTAAGTGTAAGTGAAAATATTACTTTCTTTGCGCAGAAATTATATTCCTTAAAAAGGGAAGAAGTAAAAGAATTAGCACTTAAAAAACTAAAATCAGTTGGGCTTTCTGATAGGATATTAAATTCGTATCCGGCTGAATTATCAGGTGGAATGCAAAAAAGAGTATCACTCGCACGAGCAATTTGCACAGATCCCAAAATTATCTTTTTTGACGAACCGACCACAGGTCTCGATCCCATTATGGCCAATGTTATTAATGATTTAATCATTAAAATTCGTGAGGAATTAGGAGCAACGACAATAGCTATTACGCACGATATGAATAGTGTTAAGAGAATTGCTAAAGAGGTAGTATTAATTCACAACGGTAAAATCCAATGGTCTGGAACTAAAGAGGAAATGGATACAACAGATAATCCCTATATGTTTCAATTTATTAATGGATTGTCATCTGGACCTTTCGAGGTCTAAGTAAATAAGCAGAACTATGTAATGGGCAATAAAATTTTTTTTTATTATGTAATAATACTATTAGCTATCATTTCCTTTATTATTTTACCTTATGTTGCCCTGGCAAAGGAACCAAAATATACTTCTATTAAGTTAATAGTTAGAGAACACCCTGAAGCTAAAAGTTCCATAAAAGCAGTTATGAAAAAACTGAATGACCTGGCTCGGAATATGGAAAAAACTGCCAAATTATATAATACCATAAACCAAAAAGCCTATTGGGAAAGCGAAGGTAAGAAATCTTTTTTAAGATACTTACATTCAGAAGGATATTATGACGCAACTATTGAGGCCGAATTTCCAGAAAATGAAAATACGATTATTTTTTATGTAAATGGTTGGGAAAGGTATAAAATAAAAAAAATTATTCTAAAGTATACGCAAAACAGTAATCATAACCTACATATACCCGATACTACCAACCTTAAAATTAAGGAGGGAGATTTTGCAATAGCTGCAAATGTTATAGATTCCGAAAAAATACTTGTTAAAAATATAGAAAAGAATAATTGCTTATTAAGTTTAGAGGTGACGCATGAGGCTATTATTGATAATTCCGACGATACTATTATAATAAATTTTATAATTAACGCCGGACCGTATGCGGCAGTTAAATCAGTTAATTTTAGAGGTTTACGTTCGATAAATCCGGATTATGTCCGAAAATTAATTCCATTTAAAAATAATCAATGTTTTAGACCCTCTTTAATAAAAGAAGCGCAAGGATCTCTTCAAAAAACTGGTCTTTTTGCAATAATAAATCCCGAAATACCGGATCATACCGACAATGAGGGTAAAGTACCAATAGTATTTGATTTAAAAGAACAGAAACACAGAAGTGTCAAAGCTGGTTTTAGTTATGGAACTGATTTAGGTTTTGGTACTAGTGCTGGGTGGAGCCATAAAAACTTTTTCGGTAATGGAGAAATAATAAGGACTGAAATTTCTGCTAATCAGAAAGAACAAATTATTGATCTTGAATTTACTAAACCTTTTTATAAGCAAGATAATCAAACTTTGAAAATAGGACTTTCCGGAGAAAACACTACATCAAAAGCTTATAATAGTAGAGAAGGCATGCTAACTGCCGGGATAGAAAGAAAATTAACTAATATATGGACAGGTGGTATTTCAGGCAAATATTCTTATAGTGTTGTTAAAGAAACTCAAGGATCGAAGGATTTTTCCTTTCTCTCAATTCCCCTATTTATCACTCGTGATACAAGGGATAATATTTTAAACGCTCGTAAAGGGCTTGAGTTGCAGGTAAAGACAGAACCTTTTTTTCCTACAAAAACCGGAGCTAGATCGTTCTTCAAAAATGAAGTTACAACAGCTAAATATATTCCTCTGAGAACTAAGTTTGATCCAGTTATAGCCATAAAGATTTCAGCTGGAGTAATTAGTGGAGCGAAATCGGCGAAAATACCGGCAAACGAAAGGTTTTATACCGGTGGAGTAGGATCAGTAAGAGGGTATGCTTATCAGCTTGCAGGAGCAATTGACCAGAAAAATCGTCCGACCGGAGGTCGTTCGATGATTTTAAATAATATTGAGCTTAGAACCAAGATAAAAAATGATATTGGTCTTGTAGTATTTTTTGATAGTGGTAATGTATTTAGCTCAACTACTCCGCAGCTTGGTAAAAAAATGTTCCATGGTTTTGGAGCTGGTATTAGATACTTTACAGATTTTGGACCTTTAAGGCTTGATATAGGTTTTCCAGTTAAACCAAGGAAAAAGGTTGATAAAGCTTTTCAGTTATATTTTGGTATCGGGCAAAACTTCTAACTTAGAAAATCGCTAGAAATCGTTCCCGGTATTTTGGTTATGGCGGAAATCTGTTAATGTTTAAGAAAATATTTAAACTATTTTCTGATATTCAAAATATATTTTTCTTACTGAGTATATCCATAATATACAGACAACTATAAATATCACCATTAAACTAGAGGAAATACTATTATACGTTGCTGTCGGTAATATAGTAAAAATTACGGATTGCACAAGTCCGCTAGCAGATTTTCCAATTTTAGGGCTAATTACATCTACTGCTGCTTTACCTTTAGTTCGCAGTTCTTGGTCAAGAGGAATATATAACATCTCCCTTGAAGTATCCCAAATAGAATATTTCGACCCTTTTGAAAGAATATTTTGGATTGCCCCTACCGATATAGCCAGTGCAAGAGGAGTAGTTATAATTGCTCCTTCATAAAAAGAAAAAATTGCCTTATCAAAAACAACCAATACAAAAAACAGAGTCCCGGTAATTAGAATAACAATTGGTGTAATAACTGCAGCAGTAAACCAGCTTCTAGTGCGCATTATGTTAGTTCCTACTATAGTTAAAACCATTATTACAACTCCCGTCCAGAGGATGTAGATACTACTAAAAGCTGCAAATTCTGTAACGCTTGGATAGAGTTCTTTAATCTTTGCTTTCCAAACAGCTTCTACAAGATTCATGGATAACCCGAATGAGGCTGAACAAATAAGCATTAACCAAAGATATTTGGAACGAGTTATATATTTAAAACTTTCGATTAATCCCATTTTATTTTTAGATAATTCTTCCGGTGGTCTTAAGTATAAATTAGGATTAGTCATCACTCTTTTTGTTATATATCTCACAAGTAAACATGAAAATATTGCAGAAAGAGCAACAAAGCTTGTTGATACTTGAGTAAGCAGTATTTTGCTATCAGAGATAGTAAATAATCTCCTAGTTATGCTTTCTTCAGAAGATAGATTTAACATAAGGAATCCCACAACAATAACAGAAGAGTTACCAAAAAGGGAAAATAAAGTGTAAAATCTTTTTGCCTCTCTCGTAGAAGTTATCTCGTTAGCTAATTGCCAGAAAAGCAGAATATAAAAAACATTAGGCCATAATTCAGATAAAGTATAAAATACTATATAACTCCAATTACCGAGAATAGCTATATACCATTTAAAATGAGGGTAAGCAGACATCAGGTAATCCAATTTTTCTCCATTCATATGAAAAAAATCGATATTTGGGTATAATATGAAAGCAAAAATTACGTAAAAGCCGGTAAAAAAAGCTACAAGATAGTAAAATATTTTATCAAAAGTTAAATGATTTATAAGCTTTGCATAAATGATAACAAATATTGTAGCAGCAGGTGTTACGCAATATACTTTTGCAAAACTTGTTATCTCGGCACTAATTTCAGAAATTAATATACTGTCTTTTAAGATTCTTAAAATATTCTGGTTAAATAAGACACAAAACATCAAAGTAGCCATCGGTATAAATTTGGCTAATTCATATCTTTTTATGGGCCAAAGAATAGTTCTGATTTTACTTTCAAAATGATCTGAGTCTGATTGCGACATTGCTTAATAACACCTATGACAAAAAAAAAACTTAAAATACCTTATGTTTTAAGTTATTTTTAGTCGCAAGGCTGCAAAGCTTCTTTATATCTAAAGAATGATTGAAGAAATCTTGTAAAGCCGTAAGTCAACGATAAAAATTTAAAGGATTATAATCAGCTTTAAATAACCCGTCAAGCGTAAATACAGGTAAATATGTTTTCTTTCTGTAATGAGTTACATAAAATATATCAAGAAGATTATTGTAAATATTTAGATGTAAGTCGAGGTGGGAATAATTACAAATTAGAAGCCATAAAATCTGATTATAGTTCAAGAATTTGTAATTTATGGTTATTTAAATCAAGCACCTGCTCTAATCAAAATTTTGTAGTAGTACCTTCTCTATTTAACTCTCCTGAGATATTGCTTTTTAACCGCAGCCAAAATTATATTGAATATGTTAGATTATTTGGTGATGTTTATTTACTTGAATGGAAAGAAACTAAAGACGCTTTAAAATTATCTGATTACGCAAAGGACGTGGCAAATGTATTAAGTTTTATCAGTGATATAGCTTCCTCTGAGATAAACCTGGTTGGGCACTGTATAGGAGGAAATATAGCAATATTTTCGACCTTTATTTATAACAATATAAAAACTCTAACTTTGCTTACTACTCCCTGGGATTATTCGCATTTTGCAGCTCCGTACTTTTTATCAGAATCTTTACAAATAAAAAAAGCTATACAGGGTTTAGACACAGTACCCAAAATCTATATGCAAATGATGTTTTTTATGCTGTTTCCGAGCCATTATCAAACAAAGGTAAATAAATATTTTGCTCTCAAAACGCAAGAAGCCAGGGAAAAATATTTGCGTATTGAGCAATGGTTACAGTCAGGTATAGAAATTCCGGTTTCGGTATATAATGAAATTCTCGATGAAATAATTGCCAAAAATGCCCTAATGAATAACACTATACATATCAATAATCATCACGTTTCTTTAGAAAAGATCGATGTCCCAACTTGTATTATTTCAGCTAGTGATGATCAAATTGTGCCTATTCCTTCAATAGTTCCTTTGCAAACGGGAATAAAAAAATCTACACTTATATCGGTTGAAGGGGGTCATATAAACTATTTAGTAAATAATGATCGAAAATTCAAGAAACATTACACCCAGTGGTTACGCAACCAAAATTTAATTAGCATCAAGAGAGGTATAAAAAAATGAGGGAAGTATTTATTACACACGCTAAAAGGACGGCTGTAGGTTCATTTCTAGGAAGTTTGTCACAAATTCCAGCTCCGGTGCTTGGTGCAAGCGTAATTAAAGCTATCTTAGACGACAGTAAACTCGATAATAAATTAATCAGCGAAGTAATATTAGGACAGGTAATTACTGGTGGATCAGGACAGAATCCCGCTCGTCAGACTGCTATTAAAGCAGGAATTGATACATCCGTTCCGGCTGTTACTATCAATAAAGTTTGTGGTTCGGGACTAAAGGCGGTATCAATAGCTGCGAATGCTATTGCGTGCAAACAAGCTGATTTAATTATTGCAGGAGGACAGGAAAACATGTCTCTTGGAATGCACGGTACTTACATTAGGGGCGGTAAAAAATTTGGTGATGAGAAATTAATTGATTTTATGATGTATGATGGTTTAACTGATGTTTTTTCGGGTGTTGCAATGGGGATTACGGCAGAAAATATTGCCAAAAAATTTAACATTTCCAGAGAAATGCAGGATGAATTTGCAGTTAAATCGCAAGCAAAAGCAGCTGCTGCTCAAAAAAATGGTAGATTTAAAAATGAAATCGTACCGATTGAAATACAAATAAAAAAAGAAACAAAAATCTTTGATTACGATGAAGGGGTAAGAGGAGATTCTTCCCTAAAAGTTCTAAGCAAGCTACGGCCAGCATTTGATCCTACCGGCACTGTTACAGCCGGTAATGCCTCAACCATAAACGATGGTGCAGCGGCAGTACTGGTTGCTTCAGAAGAAGCCGTCAAAAAATATAATTTAGACCCGATTGCTAGAATTGTTTCAACTGGTATGTGCGGAGTTGATCCTTCAATCATGGGTACAGGCCCAGTACCTGCTTCAAAATTAGCGTTGTTAAGAGCAGGCTGGAATATTGATGACCTTGATCTCATAGAAGCAAATGAGGCATTTGCCGTACAGGCATGTTACGTTAATGAGCAGATGAAATGGGATACGAGCAAAGTTAATGTTAATGGTGGCGCTGTTGCTATTGGCCATCCAATTGGAGCAAGTGGTGCTAGAGTCTTAGTGACTTTATTGCACGAAATGCAAAAAATATCAGCCAAAAAAACTCTTGCTACCTTGTGTATCGGTGGAGGGATGGGTATTGCTATGTGCTTTGAAAAACCATAGATTAAATTTACCGTGAAAACCACCCTACCCACACGTTCTCTTATAGCTCGGGACAGATTAACCAGGGTTACGGAGGAAATTCTAGCGGCAGCCAAAGATAAAATAGCCATGATTATCCTTTTTGGTTCTTACGCAAAAGGAACGTGGGTACAGGATTGGTATACTGAAGGTCATATACTTTACAGTTACCAGAGTGATTTTGATATTATGGTTATAGTTAAAGGAAAATATGGAAGTAGATCAGCCCGCTTTCGGGTAGAGGATAATATAAAAAGGAGGCTGGAGAAAAAAGGACTTCGTGGTTTAGGATTAAAGGAGCCATTAGTAACTATTGTTCTGGAATCTATTAACGTCGTAAACGAGCACCTAGAACAGGGACAGTATTTTTTTACCGATATCAAAAAAGAAGGGGTACTACTTTATGATAGTGGTGAATTTAAATTATCAGAAGCGAAAGCGCTACCGCCCGAAAAAAGAAAAGAAATAGCACAAAAAGATTATAAACACTGGTTTGGCAAGGGTACATCATTTTTTATTGATACCTTTCACGCTCTGGAAAGAAAAGATTTTACCAAGGGAGCTTTTGAACTTCATCAAGCTACGGAGAGTTTTTACTGCACTATTCTGCTGGTTTTTACAGGTTATAAGCCAAAACTTCATGATATATTACAACTTAGCCAAATGGCTAGGAGTTATAACCATGAATTATTTAAAATATTTCCCTATGAAACTGATAAGCAAAAAAAATGTTTTGAGTTGCTGGCAAAAGCATATATTGACGCCAGGTATAACTATGAATATAAGATTACCAAGGAAGAGTTACTTTATTTAATTGAAAGAGTAGAAAAACTACAGAAAGTAACAGAGAAGATCTGTCTCGAATATATTAACAGAGAAATAGCACAATAGTTTTTATGAAATATTTTTTTGCTCCCATATTTGAATTTTACTTTTCAGTAACTATATATCATATGAATCAAGCAACAATTTAAGGGAGAATTATGACTGAGGAGAAAAATAAATTTGATGCAGAAATAGGTAAAGTTTTGCATTTAATGATTCATTCCATCTATACGAATAAAGAAATATTCATGCGTGAGCTGATTTCTAATAGCTCCGATGCCTGTGATAAGTTAAGATACCTTGCCCAAACTGATAGCACTTTAATTGCAGATGATCCAGAATTTAAGATTCATATTAAAATTAATAAAGATGCCAAAACGATCTCAGTTAGAGATAACGGCATAGGTATGAATAAGCAGGATTTGAAAGAAAACCTCGGTACTATAGCTAAATCCGGCACGCAAAATTTTCTCAGTCAACTTTCGGGAGACAGTAGAAAGGATAATATGTTAATAGGACAGTTTGGTGTCGGATTTTATTCTGCCTTTATGGTAGCTGATCAAATTACTGTTACTTCACGAAAAGCTGGTGAGGACAAGGTATATTCCTGGAGTTCAGATGGTAATGGTGAATATACTGTAGCTGATGTAGATAATGACTTTTCCCGGGGGACAGAGGTATTGTTACACATAAAGGAATCGGAAGAATCCTTTCTTGACCACTTCAGACTAAAGCATATAGTTAAGAATTATTCAGACCATATAGCCGTTCCTATTTATTTTACTGATGATGACGGGGTAGCTAACAAAGTCAATTCTTCTTCAGCTTTATGGATGCGCCCAAAAAGCGATATTAAACCTGAACAATACAAGGAATTTTACAAAAACGTTTCCTTCTCTCCTGATGATCCGTGGATAATAATGCACAATAAAAATGAAGGAACGGTTGAGTTTACTAATCTATTATTTATTCCTTCTACAAAAACTTTTGATTTGTTTCACCCAGATCGTAAGTGCCGGGTAAAATTATACATAAAAAGAGTTTTTATTACCGATGAAAATATAGATATTGTCCCGCCATACCTACGTTTCCTAAGAGGTGTGGTAGATTCAGAAGATCTACCGCTCAATATTAGCAGGGAAACTTTGCAGCATAACTCTACTATAGAAAAAATTAAAAATTCTGTTACAAAAAGAGTTCTTACTGAACTTAAAAAGAAAAAAGATGAAAATTTTGAAGAATATCTTGTTTTCTGGAATAATTTTGGCGGAGCATTAAAAGAAGGATTATGTGAAGTTACCTCTGATCATGAAAAATTATTAGAAGTTTGTGTATTCAGAAGTGCCTTGCATGATAGAATGATCACCTTCGACGAATATCTAGAAAATTGTAAAGGTGATGAGAAAACCATCTATTACCTAAGCGGAGAAGATGCAACTAAACTTAAAAACAGTCCTCAGATAGAAGGATTTATAAGCAAAGGAATCGATGTTTTGCTCTTTACTGATACTGTTGATGATTTCTGGGTCAATGTTAACGGTCATTATAAAGATGTTCCAATTAAGTCTGTAACCAGAGCCGACATAGATCTAGATAAAACTGATTCAGTAGAAAATAAGGATGATAAGAAAGAAAGCTCAAAGGAAAATAATAAATCTTCTAACGAGAAGTTAATCGGTTATTTTAAAGAAACCTTGGGTAATTTAGTTAAAGACGTAAAAATTTCAAAAAAATTAACTTCAAGCCCTGCTTGTCTTGCAGTAGGTGAAGGAGCTATGGATATAAGAATGGAGAGGTTTTTAATAGAACAAAAGCAGTTATCTGCTGCCTCTAGTAAAATTCTTGAAATTAATACTAATCACAAAATTGTGAAAAAAATCCTTAGCCAAATAGATAACAAGGAACATGAAGAAGAAAATAAGCAACTTGTTCATCTACTTTTTGATCAAGCTTGTGTTATTGAAGGTCAGCCTGTTATCGATGCTGGTGCTTTCGCCAAAAGGCTGAATTACTTTTTGGAAAAGGCTAACATATAGGTCAATTGAGTATTTGAATATTAAAAGATTAGAAGAGAGCAAGGTCTTGTCTAAGTATATTAGAGTTCTTGGTATAGAATCCAGTTGTGATGATACTGGCGTGGCAATTATTGACTCTAATCGTTGTATACTTTCGAACATTGTTATCTCTCAAAAGAGCGAGCATGCAATATTTCAAGGAGTAGTCCCTGAGATTGCAGCTCGCTCTCATATGAAACATCTAAAGAAAGCTATAAATTTAGCTTTCTCTGAAGCAAAAATGGATATCAAGGAAATTGATGTTATAGCTGCAACAAGCGGTCCAGGACTGATTGGCGGCGTTATTGTGGGTGCTATGTTTGCAAAAGCAATCTCCAGTGTTCTTAAAAAGCCTTTTATTGCTATCAATCATCTTGAAGGACACGCTTTAACGGCAAGATTAATAGATCAGGTTAAGTATCCTTATTTACTGCTTCTTGCTAGCGGCGGGCATTGCCAGTATGTAGCTGTATTAGGTCTTGGTAAATATAAGATTCTTGGCCAGACTTTAGATGATGCAATAGGAGAAGCATTTGACAAAGTGGCTAAAATGATGAATCTCGGTTTTCCTGGGGGACCGGAAATTGAAAAAAAGGCTTTAATCGGTAATGGAGATAGATTTGAGTTACCGATGCCGATGATTAACCAAAAAACTTGCGATATGTCTTTTTCTGGCTTAAAAACCGCAGTAAGAATAACAATAGAAGAGTTAGGAAAATTGTCGGAGCAGGATATTTGCGATGTGGCCGCAAGCTTTCAAAAAGCTGTTAGCAATATTATTTACAAAAAAACAAAATATGCTATTAATGAATATGAAAAAATAGCAGTAGGCAAAACTTTAGTGGTTGCTGGAGGCGTTGCAGCTAATAAAGTCTTAAGATCTACGCTTTTATCTGTCGCACAGGAAAGTGGATATAATTTTGTTGCACCGCCAATAAACTTATGTACGGATAATGCAGCAATGATAGCTTTTGCTGGACTGGAACGTTTTTGCGCTGGTATAATAAATGACGTAAGCTTTAAACCAAGAGCACGTTGGAGTTTGGAAGATTTATAATCATGGCATTTTGATGCATATATTTAGTTAATAACACTAATAAGATTTATGTCCGGAATAGAGTTAAATAAAATCGTTGCGGCAATATTGCTTGCTAGTTTAATTGCGATGCTTGTTGGCTTTGTAGCCAATATCTTATACAAGCCAAAGCTTCAGGTAACCCAAAGGGGATATCATTTAGAAGTAGAGGAAGCTAGTGCTACAAATACTGGAGAGGCAAAAGAAGCTTCTGTTGACATTAAGGCACTGATGGCAAAAGCTAATGCGGAAGCAGGTGCAGGAATAATAAAAAAGTGCATTTCCTGCCATAGTTTTGATAATGGAGGGACAAATAAAGTAGGTCCAAATTTATGGAAAGTTGCCGGCGGGCCGAAAGCACATAGAAATGATTTTACCTATTCAAAAGCTTTGCAGTCCGCTGGTGGGGTTTGGGATGATGAAAGTTTGTATAAGTTTCTGCATAAACCTTCTAAATTTATTCCCGGTACTAAAATGTCGTTTGCCGGCCTTAGCAAACCTGAGGAAATTGCAGATGTAATTGCCTTTTTGAAAGAAAAAGCAAGTTGATTAGTTCTTTAAATTACTTATTTTCCCCTTTCGCCCATGGCATATTTTATTATCATTCCTTTTAAATGAGGAATTTTTTCTATTGCTTTAAAACCGAGCCGTCTTGTTGAGTGAAATATTTTTGAGTTAGACGAAAAAATACTATTGATAACGTCAGTAATTAAGAGCATATTTTTATTATCGTCTTTTCTAAGTTTTTGATAGTTAATCAGTGTATCCTTATTAATACCATTTTCAGAAATTAAACTAGTTAAGCAATCTATATCTTTTATCCCTTGATTTAGACCTTGACCTGCGAGAGGGTGAATAACATGAGCAGTGTCAGCTACTAAGGCTATGCTATTATTATAGTACTTTCTTGCCGTATAAGCTTTCAGCGGAAAAACTGCAATTTTATTCTGGATTTCGACTTTTCCTAGAAATGGACCAAAGTTTTCTTGAACTAGATAAGTAAATTCTTCGGCTTCTACGGTTAGAAGAGCTGATGCGTAACTTTCAGGAACCGTCCATACAATAGATGACTTATAAGGATCTTTTAAAGGTAAAATAGCAAATGGACCGCTAGGCATAAAATGTTCAACAGCTGTACCCTCGTGGTTTCTTTCATGTCCTACAATAAAAGTTAAAGCTTTTTGTTTGTAGTCTTCCGCTATGTCATTAGAAAAAAATAAATTTTTTGCTTGAGAATTCTTACCGTCACAAGCGATAAGCAACTTGCATACTAATTTGCTATTATTGCTTAAGGCAAGCTCACAATAATCCGAATTATTATTAATTTTTTGATATTTTATATTGTCTAAAATAGTTATAAATTTATTTTCTTTAACTAAATCATAAAGGCGTTTTTTAAATTTCGTATTTTCTATTAAATAACCCATTTTCTTATTGCAAGAATTATCTTCTATTAGAAAATGAAGCATTTCAGGGGCTTTGTTATCAACAACATATATATCATTTATGGGCCCGCATAATTTTAATAGCTCTTGCCAAATACCAATTTTTTCAAAGACATACCTGGAAGCGTCATTAATAGCAGTAGTTCGAATATCGTCAAAAAATTTTTGGTTAGTAGACTGGGCTTCAACAATAGTACTAGGAATATCGTATTTTGCTAAAGCTAGGGCGGTTATCATACCACTAAGCCCACAGCCAAGTATCACAATATTATTATTGTTGCTCATTCTCTAATTCTTTTTGATGTTTCTGTAAAAAATATTTTAAATAAGCCAAATTTCCAACCACGCTTAATAAAAAATATATTAAAGCGATATCGATATAAGTACTGTTAACTTTATAGCTGCCCAAAAAGCAGATAAATAAAGAGATTAGACTAGTTGAGGTATTTAAAAATAGTAATTTTGTAAATATTTCCTTTTGTAGCAACATGGCGCAGACTACCACTACTGAGAAAAGTAATAAAAGTACTAAGCAGATATTTAGCATTCTTCTATCCTAAATTACAGTCTGTATTATCACTCAAGTACCACTTCTTTGCTATAAGTTACAACAGATTCATCAGGTTTTGTATAAGTAATTTTTATAGCAAAATTACCGTGTATTTGTTCTCGATGAAGGTTTTTACCAACATAAAAAAAGTATCTAGGTTGGTATTTGGTGAATTCCTGTTCTTTCTCGAAAAGTACTTTTTCTTCTGAATCCAGAAATTGGACTTTCATTTTATGTCCTTTATCAACTGATAAAACATCAGCAAAGACCATTATAACTTCTGGATTACGAGGCTGAATAATGCGCTGATAGTAACCTTCCCTAACTTTTGTCAGTTCCGGTATTTGAAAAGCTACTCCATAGTTATAAACAATCCCCTCCTTGATGTTTTCGCTTAAATAATCCGGATTTTCCCACAATGGCTGAGGACGAAGACCGCAATTAGCTTGATCACCATAAAAAGGATCTATTTCGCTTAAACTACCGTCTTGATTTTTTTTACTAAGCACAAAATAAAGTTTAGGGTGGTTAGTATTACCGGAAAGGCCAACAGAACCTAGACGTTCGCCGGCTAATACCTGATCTCCGACTTTTACCGAAATAGAACCTTTTTTCATATGACAAAGCTGCGCTTCTAGATCATGTGTAGCAATAACTACGCCGTTACCGCACTCTTGATCTTTTATTTCGTTAAGACCGCCAATATCTACATTAATATCTTCCATTCCGTCTCTTACTGCTTTAACTACTCCGTCAAATGGGGAAAGAACATCAATTCCCTGTTTCATTTGTTCTATACTTTCTAAGATAAAATCAGTACCTTTGTGTCCGGAAGAGGTCCTGACCCCGCATTTATAATCTAGTTCTTTCCCCTGGTAAAAATGCCTTGGCAAGTTTGTAATCCAGCAGTTTTCCCCAAGTTTACAGTCAATAGGCAGTTCAATAGGCGTTATTCCAAAGGCATTTGGGAACCAGCAAATTGAAAAGATAATTACTGAGCGAAAGTATAAAAAAAATATTTTGTTCACCTTGGATACCTGATGCTAATGTATATTATGTTTTGCTCTATTTTTCCAATTGTCTATGTAAGTCGCAGCAATTTCACTATCTTCTATTAATAAAACATTCTCAGCGTTTCTATTATCTGCTGCGTTAGTGAAATTAAAGGAGCCTGTTATAACTTTCTTTCGATCAATTATCATTACTTTATTATGAGCAATCCCAGGCATTTTATCATAATATACATCAATGCCAAGCCTTTTAAAATGTTCAAAAATATCCTTATTCTCACTTAAATTTCCTCCATCTAACAAAATCCTGACTTTTACCCCTCGTTCATGAGCATTTTTAAGCTGATGAATTATCATATCAGATGTTAGCCCGTAAGCTTGCACGAAAATTGATTCTTTTGCTTTAGTTATTTGTTGGGCAATCAAGCTACCACAACCAGAGGGCGGAGTAAAGCAAACATTAATTTTATCAGTATCTACTTGGAATCCGTGCCAGGTCCCTATCCCTATCATCTCTTCATAACCAACACCAATAGCAATTCCTAGAGTTAAAATAGCTAAAATTGATCGAATAGGTTTTTTACTAAATGTAAAAAATTTCAAAGAATGCTTTACATGAGATGTTTTAAAAATACTTTTTCTAGCCATAATAAAAATTATTAATAATTTTTAAATGGTAGTAACTCTTTTTTGAGGATGCAAGCCTATTTGTAAAAAAAATCAATGATTAAATAATTTATAATATGTTTAAGAGGTAAATTAAGGGATAAATTGTTCATCCATTTAATAAAAAATTTAAAAAATAATATATT
>CAIKLL010000019.1 GCA_903828265.1 uncultured Rickettsiales bacterium | reverse complement strand
TTTTGTGATGCCTCTACACTACTCAACGCCACCGCACTACAGAAAACCGCCAATAGCATAATTTTTTTACTGTTCATTATTTGTATCATTTGTTTTGTTAATTAATACTTTATCCTATTACAACACCTTATTTTTGTCAATTTATAAAAAACTTTGATACCGTCTTAAAAGTCAAATAAAAAATCATAAATTTTTTGAAATAAAATTAGAATTAAAAGGAGTATTAGTTTTGATAATAGCAAAACAAAGATGAAGAAGTTTACGCATAATAGCAGCTATAATGACCATATTATGTTTGCCTTTAGACTTTAATTTATCCGAAAAAGCTTTTAAAATAGGATTGTGATTTTTAGCAACAACAGCTGGGAAATAAAGAGCTTTACGTAATTTAGAAGAAGCTAGTTTGGATAATCTAGCTTTGCCTCTAATAGAAGAGCCTGAGGTTCTGTGTTTAGGAACAAGACCAGCATAAGCCGCATATTGTCTTGGGCTTTTAAAAGAAGAAAGGTCAGGAGATTCAGCTAAAATAGAGGTTGCTGTTGTTTTGCCAATGCCAGGGATAGTTTGTAAATTCTCTCTATGTTGCTTAAGTTCTGGATTATTTTCAAATAGTTCATCTAATGAATTTTCAATAATTTTAATTTCATTTTTAAAATCTTTGAGTAATTTTTTCCATGTTGAAGTTACAGATTTAGGCACATGCTCTTTATGTTCAAGGTGGTTAGATATTTGAATGCACTGCCCCTTTAAATCATCCAAACAACGATGCAAGGCCTTTAATTCTTTGAATGCAGCAGATTTAGGCTGATATGGAATTAATTCAGTAATGTTAGCGTATTGGGCTATAATTAAAGCATCAACTGCATCTGTTTTGGTGCGGATTAGTTTGCTCTTTGCAAAAGATTTCATGCACACAGGATTTACCACATGCACCTCATGTCCATTATCGTATAGAAATTCAGCTATATTGTTGCTGTAATTTCCCGTTGCTTCCATGCAGACTTTTAAAGTAAATACTTTCTTCTGTTTAAGCCATTTAGTTAGAGATTTAAAACCTTATCATTATTTACAAAACTTTCTTTGCCTATACATTTATCATCAACTAACAAAGCAACTATAATTTCTGCTTTTCCAACATCTATTCCTAATACATTTGACATATTGTACCCCCTAAATTAATAATATTAAAAGTTTAAAGCTAACCATGTGAATACAGAATAAACCTATTATTTAGGTTTTTCTAAGATACCGTCCAACTTTAGACTTTTATGGAAGGAGGTTCTTATCAAAGTTCCAGGGTTTAGACCTAGTTGCACAATCAGAATCACTCCTTCCAGCCGTTATAAAATAGCTAATCTCATAACAGCTTGTTTGCAAGTATTTACCTTACTTTTTTGAGATACATGTTGTAAAAACAGCACTATGTTCACCATGTAACTTTGTAAATTCCTCCCAAAGCTTTCTCAGCCAACTCCTTAACCTCCTTATTTGCACCACCCTATTATTTAACATGACTGATCCAGATTAATATCTCTATACTCAAATTGTTAAATATTTACTACTAACGAACCCATCTTGGAAACACCCTCAAGTCAAGAAAAATATAAAAGGGGGTTATTATTCGTATAATACGCTATAGGTCTTTTTCGCAGCTATGTTGCGGATAGGCGTATTAACCTGTGGCCTTAGAGGAGGCACTCTCAGTCATGAAGGTGCCTTACTCGACAACAAAGTGATAAAAATCTGGAATAACTCATTAAATATATGACTATTCAAAGAAGTATGAGAAGCACTCCCGCTCTCTGATAGCGCAATGTTTTTCCATGGCAAACCACTTACCATTATACTGTACACTGGCTCTCCATTTAGAGGCTTGACATAATGCCAAGCATATTTACTCGTCATCTCATACCTTGCCCCCTTACTTAACACACATGTAGATATTACCTGCGGTGTTTTGCTGCCGTATCCTAAGCCCATCTCGTATGTCCCATCCAATATAATCATAGAACATGGCCACGGATGAGGATGAAAAAAAGGCTTTTTTGTGCTCGGAAATATTCTATGAAG
>CAIKLL010000018.1 GCA_903828265.1 uncultured Rickettsiales bacterium | reverse complement strand
GACTCTTTGAGGAGGAGGAGATGTATATGACAGGCAAAGCCTGCGAAGAACATAATGCTTACGAAGGCACAGTCTTCGAAGAGTTGAGAATTAAGATCTCCGAAATGCCCAAGATTTAAATTAGATTATCTTGACAAGGTTGTATCCCGCAACTCTTTGAGGAGAAGTAGATTTATAAAGCAGGTAAAACCTGCGGAGAACATACCCCTTACGAAGGCACAGCCTGCGAAGAACATAATGCTTACGAAGGCACAGCCTTCGAAGAGTTGATCTCGAGACTCTTTGAGGAGGAGGAGATGTATATTACAGGCAAAGCCTGCGAAGAACATACCGCTTACGAAGGCACAGCCTTCGAAGAGTTGAGATCTCCGAAATGCGCGACAGATGAATTAGATTACAATCACAACGTTGTATCTCGAGTCACTTTGAGGAGGAGTAGATGTATATGACAGGTGAAACCTGCGAAGAACGTTTTGCAGCTTGACGCAGGGCAGGGTCAGAGAGTTCTATCGTTTGGGTTTGGTAGTTTGCTTTTAAAATGTTCAATAGTTGAACCTTTAAATTGAAGCCTGCCTTGCGTTCAAACTGCTGTTGTAAGAGGTTTCATTATTTAAGCAGTTTGTATTTGTCTTTCTTCAAATCATAGAGAAGAATTGGTTTGCAAATGTATATTTTTAGTTGACTACCATTTGAAACAGAACTGCTTCTAATTATCTTATCATAATCATATTGAATATAGGTCTTAACTTGGTCTAAATTAGTCCACCCAATATCGAAAAGTAAGTTAATTGTAAATCTATCTCTACTCTTTTTTAAATTATAAAATGTATAACCACAGCCTAAAGAACTAGTGATGCCATAAGAATTAAGTTGAATGCCATAATTGTAATTTATGCTGTCTATAATATTACCTTGGTTGTCTCTTTCACTAGAATTTAAGTGAGCGCCATTCTCAATACTTGAAACCTTATTATTGGCACGAAATATTCCTGCTTGAAAATTCCAACGCCCATATGAATAAGAATAATTTAGTCCAAATTTTCGATAAATACCAGCAAAGTAGTACGAAATACTTGGTCTATTATTAATACTTATACTTGTTCGATGTTCTATTTTTCCTGCCATACTACTGATTCCTATTGTATGATGATTGTTAATTCTATATTCTAAAAAATATCCAGTTTGAGGATTTGCAAAAAAGTTACTTAAACTCAATTTACTATTGTAATTAGTATTAACCTTCAAGTTTGAATTATTTTCTAATAGCTGACCACGTGTAAATAAACCATAGCCCCATCCTAAAGATGGTGTAAAGTACAGTTTCTGTCCAAAAACAGGCATGTTGAGGAAAATTAACATCACAAGTATAGATTTAAACATTGAGGATTTTTTTAAAAGCATGTGGCACTATTTATGCCACATGCAATAATAATATATTAATAGGAAGCTGTTCTAGTTAAATTTGATCGGATAGAAGCAGATGAACTGTCAACAAAGAACTAAGCATTAACAACTTTTATGTTCATTGTAAAATGGCAAAACGTCAAAAAAACGTATACTTATGCGGAGAAGTAGAAATAATCTTTATGGAAGCTATTTCTGCCTATTAGTAGGCATGATACAAATTATAAATGAACAAACATTATATCTCTTCCAAATTATTAAATGCTCGCTTTAATATCCCGAATTCAAAATACAATATTCTATAATTTTCATTATTTTTAATTTTCAAAGCAGAGTAAAATTTTCGCATGTATTTTCTTGTAAGATTAGTTTTATAACTTTCAGTATTAATACCTAAAATTGGGTTCTTTATATTATAGCTTACATTAAAAAAATAACTATCATAATACTCGCTCACAATATAAAGGTCTGTATTATGAAGATTGGCAATATTTTGAACATAATCTAAACTATAACAAAACTTACTTTTGCATTTTGGGCTCCATATATATATAATAGCTTTTGGAAGATTACTTATACAGGAAAAAAGTTGTTTCCCAGTTATAGCATAAACCTTTGGGCCTTCATTACTTTTAATATCACAAATGTTGCTACTAGGTGGTAGTATAGTAATTAAATTTGGTGCCTCTTTATTGGTTCTTTTATAATAGCTATACATTCCTTGCAGTGCGCCATTAATATGACAAGATGAAAATAAATAAATAAAAAGTAATAAAATG
>CAIKLL010000017.1 GCA_903828265.1 uncultured Rickettsiales bacterium | reverse complement strand
CCCCAAAACCCCAAAACCCCTTCATTTGGTGTCGAAAATTAATAATGAAATAAATTGGTGAGCTTCAATGCTCAACTTGAACTTTCAGCAATAACTGTTTCAGGTCCTCTATCTAAATTGGTTTCTAGAAAACTTGATCAACTCCGATGCTTTGGGCGTGTCGCTTAAAAGCAGCAGTTGTGAAAGCGGTCAAGAACACTATGGTTGGCTCTTTCACTTGCAGTGAGTACAGTTTAGATTTCTGGGCGCTATAGAACTCGACAACTTCTCTTTGAACTTAAAACCCGTTTTTGAAGGGCATTTAAAAGTCTAAGATAAGAAGGTCAATCGGCTTATAGACCTAGCCCGAAATATGTTGTTATGGTACACGACTGTCAAAAGTATCTTTAACCAAGTCTATTATCTCTTAACCATTTCTTGCGAACTAAACTTTTTAAAGCAATCCTAACTAGCTAAAATAGGCTTTTAGAACCTCCATATTAATGAGTTAGTCCTCAGCAACAAGAACTAAGTTGAGGTTCCAGCTTTTAGTATCCAAACTTTTAAATTGTTAACACATGCATACCTTCTTAAAAAAAATCTTTTCTGTAATCCTAGTACTAACTATTTTTAACTGTGCAAAGCTAAATGCGCAAACGAATGTTTCTGGAGGAATTTATCAAAATACTACTTGGACATTAGCTGGTTCTCCATATTTAATGACAGGTTCTATTGTAGTTTTTCCTGGTAATACACTTACCATAGAACCGGGAGTAACAGTTATAGTTACTGCTGATAACACTTTCAATACAGGAAATTTTATTTACCTGGAATTGCGTGGGTCACTAGTAGCTAATGGAACAAGTGCACAACCAATTGTATTTACAAGTACAGATACGACTGTAGATTTTTATAATTGGATGGGCGTACGTATTAAAGGCAGTCAAGGTGGAAACGTTCAAATGAATAATTTTGAATTACACAATTCATGGTATGGTATTCATAACGATATTTCGGAGCCAGGTGTGACTTATACCTTTGATAATTGCAAGTTTCGCTCTAATAGTTATGCGATTCAGTTAAATGCAAATTTGGTTTATAATTCTTGTACGTTTTTGCAAAATGGAGTAGGTCAGGCGGCGCAGTTATCATACGGAAATATGACTGCGAACAATTGCTCATTCGTGGATAATTTTTGCTCTGTAACTTGGTCAAATGGTTTAAATCTGAAAGGATGTATATTTAGCGGAAACCAAAATAATATTATTGGTTCTCCTGGAACAATCGACAGTTGTCAGTTTTTTAATAATACTTACGCATTTGCGGGATGCTCAGGACTTAATATTACTAATTCATTGTTTACTAGTAATGGAACTGGAGTAGAGGGGGATGTAAACTGTACGATTGCAAATTCTGTTTTTGAAACAAATACAGTTGCCATTAGAATTGGAGACAATGGTATTGTTACCAATAATCAAATTATAAATAATGAGATTGGAATTCAAATTACAGCTTATACTCCAAACTCCACAATTATTGAAAATAATATTATTTGCAGTAATACAATTCATAATCTTGAAAACTTAACAGATAAAAACTATCAAGTTAATTTAAATTGTTTTTGT
>CAIKLL010000016.1 GCA_903828265.1 uncultured Rickettsiales bacterium | reverse complement strand
TCATTATTGTTTGAATTACTGACCGTATTCATGCAGATAGCATACTCTCACCGATAAATTGGTTACCTCATCATTGGGTGCTGGTCTTAGGCAGTTAGTAATAACGCAAATATTTATTTTTATTATGATAGAGGGATATCTGTTTAATGAATTTTGGCCGGTGAGCCGTACACTTTCATATTAGGTTGGACATCTTGCAAAACCAAACTTCCAGCTCCAACAATGACATTGCTCCCAATTCTTATATTATTAATTATAGTTGAACCAGTATGTATTTTACTGAGCTTCCCAATCGAAGAATTACCGGCGATTACAACACCTGGGTCAATAGAGGCACATTCATCAATAAAAGTGTGGTGATCAATTGAAGCACCAGTATTTAAAATAACACCATCACAAATTTCAGACCTATAACCTGCAAAAGAGTTAGCTAACAAGATACAATTTTTACCAATGACTGCTCCAGGCATTACTTGGGCACTAGGGTGAATTACGCTTATAAGTTTTAGGTTACTTGATTTTGCTAGCGTAATATTTTTTTGACGCATCTCATTATTAGAAAGAGCAATTAAAACATAATCTATTTTTTCCTCCGCGCATAATTGAATCCAATTAGATTCACATTTAAACTCAACACCTTTGAATCTTCCATTTTGCGGAAAAGAATAATTTTTAACTACTCGGCTTACCATAACTTCTTCCTCTTTTAATTCGAAATCCTCACTGAAAGGGTGAATAAATAATTTTACTTTAAAGTTTGAATTAGTTTCAATAAAACTGTGTACTAAACCAGCAACTCCCTCTTCCCATCCAACTATTGCTAAATTATCCTTATTCATTCTCACCTTTTTTAGTACCTTTATACTCATCATAAGCATGAATTGAATTTAATACTTTCCTAATTTCCTTATTTGAAATAGCAGGTCCCGAAGGTAAGTAAATACCATTCGAAGCAAACATGTTAGAATTAGGACAAATATACTTTGAGTTTAAATAAGAAGCTTTTGAGACACTTGGATAAAAGTTTCGAGTTTCAATGCCATTTTCATCCATAAATTTTTTAAATTGTTTTCTATTATCAACCAAAACTTCAATATAAGGGCCTATTTCACCTTTTTCTACCTGACTTTCGATTAACTTTATTTTCTTTAAACCCGCCATTCCTGAAGCATAATTTAAGTAAACATCCCGTTGTCTAATTATTCTTTCCGGCAAATGTCTTAGTTCACTGAGAGCAACAGACGCTAAAACATCTGTGAATCTAAAATTGAATCCAAGGCTATTCCAGCTTGCTTCTTTAGTATTACTCATTCCATGAGTTCTGAGTTTTCTAAGTGATTGAGCTTTCTTACTTGAATTAGTTACGATAAACCCACCTTGGCCACTACCAATAATTTTTGCTACAGATAAAGAATAGCAACCCATATCAGAAACAGTACCCAGATAACGATTATTATATTTGGAACCTATTGCTTGCGCTGAATCTTCAATTAATGTAATGTTCTTCTCCGAAGCAATTTTGTTGAGCAAATCCAAATCACACCCACGACCGTTCATGTGAACAACAATTATAGCCTTGGTCTTTTTACTTATTTTCTTTTTGAGATCTGAAATCGAAATAGTTGGCCTTAACTTCTCGACATCTACTAATACTGGAATTGCACCAAGTATTTTTACTGCATGCGCAGCAGCAATCCAGCTTCGATCCTGTATGAGCACTTCGTCTGTTGAGTTTAAATTTAATGAAAGTAAAGATAGCAAAAGTGCATTACTTCCACTATTAACTGCAATTACGTTGGAAACTTCTAAAAAACTAGCAACTCGAGATTCAAACTCCTCTGTTATAAAACCCATACTTATATTACCGTTTTTAATCGCCATATAAGCAGATTTGGAAGCAGCCTTATCATACTTTACCTGCCACCAAGGTATTTGCACAATCAAACTATATATGATTTTTGCAAAAACTATAACCAAAAACTCTTAAAATAACTATATTTAATTTATAAGTGATCAAAAGCCTATTACTTGATATCTGATGCTAAACAGACTTATCATTCTATCTTTGGAAGCAAAAATCGCCATACCTTATATATCAAATTTAACTAGACATAAATAAGTATTACAAGATATCTATCCTTTCTGAAATACACTAATATTTACTACCAAGATTTAGCGGTTGTATTACTTTTAAATTGTTAAGTTATGAATAGATTTAGATATTTACCTGCTCTTTGCGGAAATACTTCTGATCTAACTCCATAAATTCACTTCAAAAGTATCTAAATACATATCGCCCTGCGTAAGCATAATAATCTATAGAATTATCTTAAAGATAGTTGTACAATTAATTTTACACACTAGACTTATCCTTATGGATATCGGATTTTCAATTGCTATTTTATCTGGTGAAATACGAAACAGGCTAGATTTTACAAAAGTTGCAATTGATTCATTTAACAGTCAAACCTATAAAAATATACAAAAAATATTAGTTAATGGTGGGTCGCCACCACATCAAACCAACGAACTTCTAGAGCGAGGTGCTAAATTAGACGATTGGACAATATTAGATTTTCCAATTGATGCAATGGATATTAAATCCGGCTGGACAGGTCATAGATGGAACGGCCAAGCTGCGTTACACGCAGCAGAAAAGAATTTTTTTTTCACAATGAACGATGATGATTTTATTGCTCCAGATTTTTTTGAAAAAATAGCCATTGGTTTAACAAAACATCCCAATGCAGGAAGTGCTATGGGTATGGGAAGCCTATACATAAATGAATCGTCTAGAATAAAAAATTTTCCAAGACCAAAAGACAAAAATAATATAGACCGACCAGAGTTAGAACCTGGTATTGAGGTCGTAAGAAAAATATTTTTTT
>CAIKLL010000015.1 GCA_903828265.1 uncultured Rickettsiales bacterium | reverse complement strand
TTCATGTTGAGTTATCGATCTTTTGTTAAAAAATACATCATAACTCAACACTTGCTATCCTGCAAAACCAATATATCTAACCTTTTCTATTGTTGTTTATCCTAAACTGGCGTTAAAAAGGTGAGAAAGAGGTAATAATATCATAATTATTATAATCACTTATTGATTAAGCTTAGAAGTTATCTTTAATAATAATTTATATGGCAATAATTGTAGTAATTTTAGACTCCATGTAAAGCGCTTTGGAAAATGGACTTCGAATACATTTTTTAAAAGTCCATCAGCAATAAAAACAGCAGCTTGTGTAGGAGAAATCATCATAGGCATAGAGAAATCATTTTTATCAGTAAGAGCAGTTCGGACAAATCCAGGACTGATTAGTTTTATATCAATTGGTGCTGGTACTTCCGCACGAAGGCTTTCTGCAAGGTTGATAATTCCAGCTTTCGTAGCACTATAAGGTTGTCCTCCTGGAAGTCCTACATACCCTGCAACACTTCCACAGAGAGCAATTTGACCATAGAATTGCTTTTTGACAATAGGAAGCACTGCATGTACTACGTGGAATGCTCCTAAAAGATTTATTTCTACCATTTGTTGTATAGCACGTGGGTCAAGGTTATCTAATTTCATTGGAGAGTAGACTGCTGCAAGAAATATTATGCTATCAATACGTCCAAATTTTATATAAATAGCTTCGGCAGTATTGATGACCGCTGATAACTCACTGACATCTAATGAAAAAACTTCATGACGCAAGCCTTTTAAAGAATTTTTAAGTCTCTCTAATTCATCTGTGCGTCGCGCTGAAAGAGCAAGAACAGCACCTCTAAATGCTAACTCTTTTACTAGTGACTCCCCTATCCCGCTACTTGCTCCGATGACCCAAATAATTTTGTCTTGATAATTTTGTTTCTTTATCACGATTTTTGTTTTTGCATAAAAATGGTTAATTCAGCTACGGTTAGACCAAATTTTTTTAAATAAGAACGATTAATAAGAACTCCGTCATTCATAATCCACATCCAATCATCAAAATGAATGCGGTAAGTGGTATTATCAACCGGCAAATCCATTATATAACCCCAACGTGCTGCGCTGCCTTTCGTATTTCCTACTGCTGTACCTATAACATCTCCAGCAGTACCTTGATATTGACCATCCGCTAGCTTTTTAATTGTCCAGATACGTTCTTGTTTTTTTCCGTCATAATATTCGAAATGCTCGGTTAAGGTTCCTACGTCTCCTTCCCATTTTCCTATCATTTTAACATCAAATCTTCTGACCACTCGCCCCCTCCAATCTTGTACGATACCCCAGGCTTTAATTGGTCCATTAAAATACTCTTTAATATCCATTTGAGGGCTTGTTTTTTTATAATATTCAATCGAATCATTCACAAAATTATTCATAGTAAAAATACTCCCGACAATAATAATTGCTCCAAAAATTGTTATTAATTTAGTTATTTTCATGAAACTTACCCTTACCAGATTTAATAAAAATGTACCACAGAAGAAAAGCAGAACCAATCTTAGTTATACAAGGAACCAAAGCATAGGAAATACTTAATCCCATAAGGCTATTTTCAGAATTCTTCCCTGCTGGAATAAAACCCATAATTTCAAGAATAGGGAATGAAAGCGCTGAAGCAAGTGCAAGGGAAACTTTAGAAGTTAATGTAAGCACCCCATAATATGTAGATGCACTCCCTTCTGCTTTTGCAGCGTGTAACTGATCAGCAAGTATGGCCGGAGGAAATAACAAATCCGCTCCTAGTGCCGAACCGGAAGTAATACAGACGACTATATACTGCCATAAATCACCTTCTTTTAATAAGAAAGCCCAGATAAAACTGCAACTTGCAACTAACATTGCAATGAACCAGCTCTGGTATTTTCCATATTTTTTACTCATAAAATTCCAAAACGGAATAAAACAGACTCCTGATAAGAAATAAAGGAGTAGAAACAATCCTAAATACATTTCAGCCTTGAGTAGATCTCTGACAAAAAAAATCACGAGCACAGCAGGAATACTGGATGCAACAATACTAATGATATAAATTAGGACTAATTTTTTTGACTCTACACAAAAGGCTTTAATAGAGTGCTGAAATGAAAACTGTACTTTTTTATTCAATTTCTTTCCATTCAAATTATACCATCTAAAAAATTTCCAAAATGCTAATACCATTAATATTGCTAAAGTTAACCCAAACCATTGGTATACCTGATCGTTTAAAACTACCTGGGCTAATAGGTTAGGAAGTGATACTGCTAGCACCAAACCAATTAATCCAAACCCTTCCCTGGTCGCAGATATTGTAGACTGCTCCTTTCCTTCTTTTGTCCATAATGCTCCGAGTGCATTTAAATTAATGGCCAATATACTGTAAGAAGTAACTGCAAAACTCATACATACGATAAACCATATAAGGGGAGAAAAACTACTTAAGTTGAATAAGCTATAAATGCTTAACACTAAAGTGATAGCAGAAATAAGCATAATAAATATGGTATAACTACGATAACGGTCACTAATAATACCTATGAGTGGATCTTGTATAGCATCAAATAAACGTAATGCTAAAAGTACTACCCCAAGAGTAGAGAGTTTTATAGCATATTTTGTTGCATAAAAATCAGGGGCAAGTACATAAAGTGGAAACCCCGCAAAAGCTAAAGGAACAGCCAGAAAGCCATAATTTAGTAAAGAAGATAATGCTATTTTTTCTTTCTTTATAATAGGCATGTTAAGTTTCCTTTTAAATTACTAAAGTCCTCATAAGGTCAAAAAGCGGCATGCTGTAACTCCATTTGCATTACATCTATGCGTCCAGATTTGAAACTGGCTATACAATATGTTAAGTAAAATCGCCACATTCGAATAAATTTATCATCGAAACCCAGAGCTTTTACTTGCTGAAGCTTCTGTTCAAAAGAATGGAGCCAGTAAGTAAGAGTTAAAGCGTAATCCTTACCAAATGCAAATTGATCAGTCACACAAAGCCCTAACTTATTGCTGGAATTGATAAAGCGCTCAGGGGAGGGTAACATCCCACCAGGAAAAATAAAGGTGCGAATGGGATCTCCGCTTTTGCGATAGCGTTCAAAATATTGATCCTTGATGGTAATTGTTTGGATTATGGCCTTGCCTTTAGTAGAAAGAAGAGATTTAATTTGAGAGAAGTAAGTCGGCCAAAATTTTTCACCAACTGCCTCAAACATTTCTATTGAGACAATCTGATCATATTTACCCTGCTGAAGCCTATAATCTTCAATAGATATAACTGCCGTTCCATTTAAGCGCTTAGTGGCGTATTCATGCTGTTTTTCAGAAATTGTAATACCCTTGATTTCGTAGTTGCCTTTGTTTATTGCTCTTTCGGCAAACCCTCCCCAACCACACCCTATTTCTAGTAATCTTCCAGAATCATTAAGACGTTCCAGGATTCTGTCATATTTTCTGTACTGTGCGGTTATTAAATCTTCTGATTCAGAACTGAAGATCGCAGAGGAATATGTCATACTTGGATCAAGCCATAGCTCATAAAAATCATTTCCTAGGTCATAGTGAGCGTAAATATTTTTCTTACTTCCTTTAAGCGTATTTAAATTAAGCAAATAAGCAAAACGAGAGATTATTTGCGTTAAAAAATTTCCATAAATATAACGATCAAGAGCTTCTTCATTTTTTAACCCAAATAAAAAGAGAGAACTTAAATCTGTACTATCCCACAAGCCATCACGGTAGCTTTCGGCAAATCCAATGTCTCCTTTTTTTATGAATTGGCTGATTGCGCTATTGTCATGAATAATTAAATCAGCTTGTGGCCCAGCTGCCTTACCTGAAAAATCTAGGCTTTTCCCATCCGGCATAATTATCTGGATACAACCACACTCAATATTACGAAAAATATCAAGAAATTTTTTAACAATTTGACGTTGCAACATAGTTAAAGGCCTCTGCTTTATTTTATATCATTTAAAATTCATTTTTCCGGATTTTCTACATTCTCGTAAGTTTAACGCTGCGCTTACTTTTTTCTTGTGTTGTTTTGGTTTTACAATATAACGAATGTTTTTTGATAACAGTTTCAGAGCTTGCCAGTATATCAGCACAATTGTCTTAAGCGTTATAAGAGGGTATGACCAAAATACTTTATTAAGGGAAGATTTATTTAGGGGTTGTAGACTTCCTCTCAGTGAGGTAACAAGCTGTTTCCTTTTCTCTTTGTCAAAATAATCTATCCATATACTTAGTTTATTTTCTTGCAGAGAAAATCTGAAGCAATAACTACCGCTGCGCTCTAAAAATGGAGATACATGAAACACTTTTTTTGCTTCTAACCATTCGGTAGAAGTAATTGCAGAATGATCAGCATGGGCGCAAAGATACGAGTGTTGTTCACCAAAAGTATTATGTACTTCAGCAATGACCGCACGGATTTCTTTATTACTATCTAGGCAAAAATAAAAACTAACGGGATTAAATACATACCCAAGAACACTAGGCATGGTAATAAGCATAATATCACTGATTTTTTTCTCTAACCCGTATTGGGCAAGAATTGTCTTTGCAAAAATTTCTGGATCGCTTCCATCCTTGTATCCCAAGTCTTTTGGATCAAAACTTACTAAACTGCTTCGAATAATTGGAGCTGGTAGTGGTAGTGCTAGATAATACACTTTATAAATAAAGCTATTCTCTTTAGGGAAAAGTCTTCGATGCATAACTTGGGCGGTAAAAATTTGGGGAATTATAGCCACGACGCTTTTACTCCAATTTTTTCTGCAACTTTTACAGCACTGAGCAAACCATCTTCATGAAATCCATAGCGTTGGTAGGCACCACAAAACCAAAAACGGTCTTTACCTTGGATATCTTCAATTCTTTCTTGGGCCTTAATAGCAGCTACATCAAATACTGGATGATCAAACCAATACTCATCATATACACTTTCCTTTCTAGGTTCTTTAGAAGGATTTAGGGTAGCTATAATTGGAATATCAGTTTTTAATGATTGGAGGTTATTCATCCAATAACTTAAGGACATATGTGAGTCTATTTCAGCATCTTTTTCAGATAAATAGACCCAGCTTGCCCAAGCTCCCTTACGCTTTGGCATAAAGTCGGTATCGCTATGTAAGACCATGCGGTTGGATTGGTAACGGAATTTTGATAAAACAGCACGTTCATTATCTGTAGGATTTTCTATGAGCCGAAGTGCCTGATCAGGGTGACACGCAAAAATTACTGCATCATAGTGCGATAAATTACCCTTATTATCGTATATCTTGACACCCTCTTTATCCCTTAGGATCTTCCCAGCCCCACACTCTACCATAATTGAACCACGAAATTTTTCTGTAATACGCTTTACATATTCTCTACTGCCGTTTTTGACCGTATACCACTGGGGATGAGCATTTATTGTAAGCAAACCATGATTATCAAAAAAACGAATAAAAGTACGAGCAGGAAATTCTAACATGGTAGAAACAGGAGTACTCCAGATGGCGCCTCCCATTGCCAACAAATAATAGTTTTGAAACCATTTACCCATCTTTAATTCATCTAAACACTGACCAAGTGTAAGAGAAAGATCAGCTTCCAAATAATAATGAGCTTTACGATTAAATTTTAAAATATCCTTAATCATAATAAGGAAATTTGGGTTAAGAATGTTAGATTTCTGAACAAAAACATTATGCAGGCTTTTTGTTCCATATTCTAAGCATCCATTTTTGATGCTAGCACCGAAAGACATATCGCTTTTTTCAATCGGAACATTCAAATGTATAAAAAGAGAAGTTAGTAAGGGGTAGTTACGATTGTTAAAGACTATAAAACCAGTATCCACTGCTATCTCACCTTGAGGAGTAGCTACATCAATTGTTCGACTATGCCCACCTATATAATCATTTTTCTCATAAATTTTAATATTATGATAAGGGCTAAGAAGATAAGCTATCCCTAGTCCTGAAATGCCACTGCCAATAATGGCGATATTCTGTCTTTTTGCTAAAGGGGTTGACATTATCTGCTACCTAAATATTTTTTCGAGTGATTTTTCAAGAGTAGGGTAAACGAAACGAAATCCGTGATGGAGAGCTTTTTGAGGCAATACTTTTTGTCCTTGAATCATAATTTCCTCAGCCATTTGTCCAAATATTAATCTTAAAATAAACTCCGGTGTCTTAATCAAACAGGGTCTGTTGATAGCTTTAGCAAGTGCTAAAGAAAAATCCTTATTAGTAACGGGATTTGGGGCAGTGGCATTAATTGGCCCATATATTTGAGTGTTAGAAATAATAAATAGGATTAAATCAATCAAATCATCACGATCAATCCAAGAAAACCATTGTCTTCCAGTCCCGATCTGACTTCCTAAACCTAAATAAAAACTAGGTAGCAGTTTTGATAATATACCACCGTTTTTTTCAAGAACTGGACCAATCCGAAGGAGTACTACTCTTACACCTAAAGTTTCTGCACGACGTGCTTCCGCTTCCCAGGATTGACATAGATACTGAGCAAATCCTTTTGGATCGTTAGAAAAACCTGTTTCTTCATCGAAAACTTTGAGAGAATCACCTCCATAATACCCTACGGCAGAACCGCTAATAAACAATTGGGGCCTTTTTTTCAAGGATTTCATATAATCAATAATATAACGTGTCGTTAAAATCCGGCTTTTATAAATGTTTTTTTTAGCTTTCCTTGTCCATCGCTGGGAAATAGCTTCTCCTGCAAGATTAATAAACACGTCAATTTCGATATCATCTAGTACTTCCAGTTTATTTACGTAGATTATAGAATTGTTATGTGAGTAGACCGGTCTACTCTCCATGCGCTTTAGAACATACACCTTAAAACCCGATTGTACTAGACGTGCACAAAGAGCTACTCCAATAAAACCTGTACCTCCAGTTACCAATGCTGTTTTTAATTCTAGTTCCATATATTTAAGCTATAAAATATTATCATTTGGCACTTCCCGGTTTATTCTTCTAAAAAACATTTTAAGAAATGATCAAAGTTTTCGTATTATTGCCTTTAAATATTAATTTTGCAGCTACTTGTACTTTACTTCTGCTAGAATCTGCAACCCATAGAAAACTTAAATCGCTCCTCACCTTTTTTCATGAGTGTGATAATAAGCCTTTCTTTTGTAAGGTTCGTAGTGTTGAAAAAATCTAGGAATTTAAATTGTTAACTGCTTTCATGATATTTCGAGAAACAGGGAGTTTACGTTTTATATTATTTAAATTGTTATAAGATACTAATGTGGTATATGATTCATTAATGGTAATTAAACGTGCTGTTTGTACAGCACTTATTCTGCTTATGTGCGATTTATAAAAAAATCAACCCAGAGCGATAATAATCCTCTAGGAGGTACCAAGGACCAAATTTTACCCATCCGTCCCCGGGCACTCCTAGTACGTTTTTTTTATAATTCCCTAAAACATCTGAGAAGCAATTTTTCTCTAACAATAACTTCAGGCCATTAACCTGCTAAATGATCTCCAGTTTCAGTACTATCACCCGCTAGCTCGGAGAAACCACCGGTATCAGGCATAGCCGCTACCTCAGATAGAACGCTACCGATAGTAACTTCACTAACCGTACTATCCGATAAACTACTAACAGAAGAAGATGTGCTAGAGGATGAAGATTCCGAGGCTTTTCCTTCTTTAGCTTTTCCTTCCTTACCTGATAAATCCTCATCCGAGGTATTGTCACCGCTACCTTCATTATCATAACTTTTTTGTAAAATCCGTTCTTCTATATATCTTTCTATCTCTTTTTGTAATTCTTCCCCTTTCTTTCGTATCTCTTCTTCTCTTATTTTCATTTTAACCTCCTTAGGGTAATTAATAATTTATTTTAATTTAAAAAACAGGTTTACCATCTTTAAGTTGTTAACCTTAGATTAATTAGCATAGCATATTGATAAACTTTAAGTTACTAATCTTGAATTAAAATATTATAAAGATTAAAAAAGTCAAGCGGATGTAATTTAAATAAATATTTTTCTTAAAGTGTTTGATATATCAAGAAATATAAAAGAAAAATATGCGATCTTAGCGTAAACCTTTAGTTGTTTATGCTTTTAAAATTAAGACAGCATGGTTTTTGGTTATTTCCGGGAATAGTTCTTTCGTAAAGGATAGCATCTCGATCTTACCGCTGGTAATAAATTGTACCTCGACAATATCTCCCCCACCATAATTAGCAATATTGGTAATGTTAGCTATATGATTGCCATTAGGATCAACCACCTTTAAGCCTTTTAAATCTTCGATATAAAACTCATCTTCGGTTAAGATTGGTGGCAAATTACTTCTCAAACAGTAAAGGGATTTTTTAATAAACCCTTCTGCTTCCGTTCTACTATGGCAATTATTCAAGATACAAATAAGATTTCCGTTTGGTTTAGTTCTAATAATTTTTAGCTTAACCGGAGTGTTATCTTGGTCAAATACCGGTAATTTTACAATATTCCCGGCTGGCTCAGTAAAGGATTTAACTATTACATGACCCTTTATACCGTGTGCTGAGGAGATAACGCCTACTATAATTAATTTGTCTTCTGGTATATTTTTATTAGCAACTAATTGATCCGACATTCAAAAACTATTATTATAAATTGACTGTAAATACGGCATATATCGGGCCACACAGACTATATAACTTACTATAACTAAAAATTAAAGAGATATCATGAAAAAGATTGTTCTATCCTTAACTGGTATAATTGCTATTTTTTTAGTTCTAGTATTAAGCTCCATCTATATGGCAGATTATAATAAAATCTATAAGGATTTTGTTAGTAGTGCAAAAATTAAAGTGCAGGATATTAATCAAGTTAATTATAGAATTAAATATCTTCCCTCGCCCTCATTAATAATAGATGAAGTAAAACAAGAAGGAAAAATTGAGCTCAAAGATATCACGATTAAATTCTCTCTATTATCAGTTTTAAGTTTCAATCATAAGATTTCTAATATAAAAATTGGTCAAGCAGTCATCCACCTTTCTAATGATGATGTCAATTATATAGAGCATGATGAATTTATTGGTGAGCTAATAAAAAAAGACGCTCTTAGTATACCAGCTACTATCGATAAATTAGTTTTTGTTGAATCAGATAAGGATATTCCCTTTACTATAGAAAATTTTGTTTTTTCAGGCGATGAAAAAAAATCAGAATTCACCGGCGAAATATCTTCCCTAGGTAGTGTAAAAGGTAACTTCATTAAAAATACCAATCAAGTTAACTTCAATCTGGATACTAATAATCCAGAACATAGTCTTAAACTTCAGGAAATATATGAAAATGCTGTTTTAAAGAACGGAAAAATGGAATTGGTAACAGGCTCTTTAATTACAAAACTTTTGGCACTGTTACCGGATTTTGCCGACTTATCCGATAAATTATCTTTTAACCAGAAAGTAAAAATTACCTTTGATATTTTGCCTATAAATAACTGGGTAAATCTTAAAAATATTATAATTCAGTCTGATTCTATTGCCGGTACAGGGGAGTTAGCATTTAGTAAAAACAATCAGGATATCAGTAAAGTCCAAATCAATTTCAATAAACTTGATTTAGGAAACTTAAGCAAAAAAAGTGATATTAGCAAACAAAACGTTAATTTATATTCTTCTAGAAATAAAAATAAATTGAATCTGAATAAAAACCAACTAAAAGCAAATATTTCTGCAAACCAGGTTATATTAAGCCCTAAAAATATAGTAACAGATGTTAAGTTAGATTTCCTAATTGAGAATGGAGAAGGGAAAGTTGAAGATTTCTCTGGTAACTTTGCGCAAGGGGGAGGCTTCAAAGTTAAAGGAACTATTTCTGAAAATTCTTTCAGAAGTCTTTTTAACGGTGTAATTGCTTTAACGCATAAAGACCTTAATGATTTAATTGAAGTTGTAGGGGATAAAAATCTAAGATCACCAGGTTACATTCCATATAGCCTGGTATCAAATGTTCAATTTAGTTCAGTAGAAATCTCCCTGCAAGATTTAGTGCTAAAAACCAACGATACCGAAATTTTAGGTTCTTTCTCATCTAAATTTATAGGCGACACACCAAGAATTAACGCGGATTTAAAAATCGCCAAAGTTAATCTAGATGAGAAAAATTTTCCTCCTTTAAGTTATTTGTATAATTATGCTATAGAGCTAACCCAAGATTCAAAAAAAGAGGATTATTTAAGTAAATTTATTCCCCTACGAACAATAAACTCTATAAGCAATTATAATATAAATATAGATCAACTTATTGCTAAAGGTTCACTATATAAAAATGTCAACTTTAATCTTAATTTGTTACCTGGAAAAATTAAACTAGAAAATCTATCATTAAATGATGGTAAAAACCATATTGACGCAACTATTGAACTTGTTGCATCTGCTCTAAAACCATCTTTCGGAATAACAATTCATGGGGGGACCATGGAAGTTAATTTCTTGTCGCCTCGTGCCATTTCTGAGTTAAGACAACACATTTTAGCAAATTATGCTCTGGACAAGGTTGATCTTAATATGAACTTTACCCTCGATAAACTTTATCAAGGAGATTTTTCTCTTGGTAGAGTTATTTTTAAAGCTAATAATAACAAAGCATTATTTGAGATTAGTAAGTTTGATGCGGACATATTCGGCGGCCGAATGTCTTCTTCCGGTAGTATATTACTAGATCCATATACCATAAATTTTGTATATGCATTAAACTCAGCAAGCATTCCGGAGATTAGCAAGCTGATGCCGCCCGGGGTATTGGAAAGTGGTGGGGTAATAAGTGCTAATGGCATGTGGTCTACAAATGGTAACTCGCTTGAAGAGCAATTATATAACTTATATACTAAATCAGAAATCTTGGCGAAGAATATTACTATAAATAATTTTTCTATTGATACACTAGTACAGGCTCTCAGTAACCCAAACTACGATCTAAAATCTTTTAAAGATGATTTAAAAGCAGCGATATTAACGGAAAAGACAGAAATTAGTGAATTAAAAACTGCTATAGAACTTGTAAAAGGTCTCTTTACTCTCAAGGATATAAGCTTTAAAACCAAATATACGGCTGCTGCGGCTGCGGCTACTTTTAATTTATATAATCTAGATATTGACCTTATTTCGACGTTCTCGTTCTATTTATCTAAACCCGCTTCCGGCAGAAGTTACACTGATTCTACCCCTGCTAAACTTACCCTCAAAGCTAGCGGTAATTTATTTACTCCAAAAAAAGAAACCGACACTAAAGATTTAGAAGAATTGTTAAATGCTATTGCTGCAGCGAAGAAGAACTAAAAACCCTCGATAATAGTATATATTATTACAATTATCATAATCTGTAATTTAATTAACGAAGGAACTACAATTTGTTAAACTATTATTTATTCAGTTTTCATAGTTCCTATATTTGATTTTAAATGTATCTCAAAATACTAAAAAAAATTCCAAGATAGAAAATTAAAAATATATATTTTTAGGGAAAAATAATGTACATTGTAATTGAAAAATACCTCTTTATTATATGAAAAAAAATTATTTACCCAAAAAGACAAAACAGAAAAACTATGTATTAATGGCGATAATTTTTTTTATTATTTTCTTGATTTATGCAGTTACTATAGTAAAGCTCTCGGCTTAGTTTAAATTACCATCGAAATAATCTTAAGTCCTTACTTGATTTGCTATAGTGTAATTGCTATCATGGCCAGACTTTAAAATATTAAGTATTATCACAATACCCATGTACAGTGTTTTTTGTAATGTTTTGCCTATTGTTTTAATTGCTCTTATTGGAAGTTTTATAAGAAAAAAGTGGCTTATTTCAGATGAGTTCTGGCGGGGACTGGAGAAATTATCTTTTTATATTTTATTCCCTGCCGTATTATTTGGTAGTACTTATAGACTTGAATTAGCTGCTACCCAATTTTTTCGCTTAGTTATCGCATTGGTATTATCAAATTTAATCGTTTCCGGTCTAGTGGTTTATCATCAGACGAAACAAAATTACGACAAAGCTCAATTTACTTCATTATTTCAAGGTGCTACTAGGTATAATAATTATATTTTCTTTGCGCTAAGTTCAGCTCTATTTGGAGAGAAAGGTTTATCGGTAGTAGCTAGTATTTCGCCTTACATGATAGTACTAACTAATGTTACAGCTATCATGTGCTTTGTTTATTACCTACCTCCAGAAAGTGGTGGTGCTTCCAAGAAGCAAAGTATGATACTAATGGCAAAATCTATTATAACTAATCCTTTCGTTATTGCTAGCTTAGTGGGTTTTGCATTTAACTATTTAAAAATTGAGTTAAATATGGGTATCGAAAAAACAATTGATAGTATAGCAAATTCAGCTTTAACAATAGGTATATTAATAGTTGGGGCGAGTCTAAAGTTTAAGATTAATCCTGATCATATGAAAATCATTATTTCTGCAAGCTTTATAAAGCTGATCATTACCCCTATAATAACTTTTACAATTTTATGGATTATGTCAATTAGTGGTATAGCAAAATCTGTAGGAATCTTATTTAGCTGTCTGCCATGTGCAAGTTCAGCCTATATACTGTCAAGGCAACTGGGTGGTGATCCGGAGACAATGTCTTCAATAATTACTTCTACTACTATATTTTCTATCTTGTCATTATCTATACTTGTGTATATCCTCGCTTAGCGATGGATTAGTTAAATTAATTGTATGTGTATATAAAATGGACAAAAAACATTCACCTGATTATATAAAAGCTCTAGAATATCATCAAAAAGGTCAGCCTGGGAAAATTGCTTTAAAACCTACAAAGCATCTTTTAACTCAGCACGATTTGTCTTTAGCCTATTCTCCGGGAGTAGCAGCACCTTGCCTTGAAATACAGAATAATCCAGATAATATCTATAAATATACTGCACGCGGTAATACGGTAGCAGTAATATCCAATGGAACAGCCGTTTTGGGACTCGGTAATTTAGGAGCAGCCGCTTCTAAGCCGGTAATGGAAGGGAAAGCGGTACTGTTTAAAAAATTTGCTGATATTGATTGTTTTGATATAGAAGTAGATACTACTAATCCTGAAGAATTTATTAATACAGTAAAGCATCTGGGATATAGTTGGGGCGGAATTAATTTAGAGGATATAAAAGCTCCAGAATGCTTTATCATCGAAGAAAAACTTAAAGAATTAATGGATATTCCGGTCTTTCATGATGACCAGCATGGGACAGCTATAATTACCGGAGCTGCTCTAATTAATGCAGTTTTCCTAACAAAAAGAAAAATGTCGGAAATTAAAATGGTAGTAAATGGTGCAGGAGCTGCAGCTATGTCTTGTATTAACCTTGCCGTATCCCTAGGAGTAAATAAAAATAATATTATTCTGTGCGATACTCAAGGCGTTATATATAAAGGACGCACAGAAGGGATGAATAGATGGAAAGAAGAAAAAGCAGCTCAAACCCCTCATCGCACATTAAGCGAAGCAATAAAAGATGCTGATGTGTTTTTGGGGCTTTCAGTCAAAGGAGCTATGACAAAAGAAATGGTAGCTTCAATGGCAAAGAATCCAATAATTTTTGCTATGGCAAATCCTGATCCAGAAATTACACCTGAAGATATAAAAGCAGTTAGAAATGATGCTATAATTGCTACCGGCCGCTCAGATTACAATAATCAAGTAAATAATGTAATGGGTTTTCCATATATTTTTAGAGGAGCACTTGACGTTAGAGCTACGTGTATTAACGAAGAGATGAAAATAGCAGCTGCTTATGCCCTAGCGGAATTAGCTAGAAAACCGGTCCCAGGAGAGGTTTATCGTGCTTATAATAGCAGTAGAAAAGCTTTCGGTCCTGATTATATCATTCCAGTTCCTTTCGATCCAAGATTAATTACTACTGTTCCAGTTGCAGTAGCACAAGCTGCAATCAAAAGCGGGGCGGCAAGAATTAAGGAACTTGATATTAAAAAGTATAGATCAGAGCTTGCAAGCAGGTTAAACCCTACTTCGAATTATATGCATTTTGTATTTGACAAGATCACCCATGATAAACCTAGAAGAGTAATTTTTGCAGAAGGAGACGAGGAAGAAGTAATAAAAGCAGCGATGATGTTACGTGATGAGCATTATGGGAGCCCTATTCTTGTAGGGAGACACAGTAAAATTGACCCAATCGTTCAAGCCTTAGGAGAAGGATATTCTCTTGAGAATATTACAGTTATGAACGCTGCAATCAATAATAACTTAAGCAAATATATAGATTACCTTTATAAAAAGCTACAACGCAAAGGGTATTTATATAGAGATTGTGCAAGGCTTGTTAAATCTGATAGAAATATCTTTGCTGCTTGTATGATGGCTTGCGGAGATGCTGACGCGATGGTAACTGGTCTTACAAAAAGTTATTACGATAGTATAGACGATATCTCAAAAGTAATCATGCCTAAAAAAGGCAAGAGAATTATTGGATATTCTATAATGCTATCTCGGGAACATAATATAATCTTTGCTGATAATACGGTTTGTGAATTACCTCAAGCAGAAGATTTAGTAGAAATTACTCTGCAGACAGCAGAAGTAGCTAAATCTATGGGATATGCTCCAAGAATTGCTATAGTGTCTTTTTCCAATTTTGGTAATCCGCTTAGAGAAAAATCAGCTAGAGTACGCGAGGCAATCGCCACTCTTGATAAAATGGATTTAGATTTTGAATATGACGGGGAAATGTCCGCAGAAGTAGCATTAAACACTAATTTGCAGAAATTGTACCCTTTCTGTAGGTTAACAGGCCCAGCAAACGTTTTAATTATGCCTGGTCTCCATTCTGCTGCTATTGCCACTCACTTACTTGAAGAACTAGCAGGAGAAGTATTTATTGGTCCGATTTTAAATGGTTTCGAATATCCGGTACAAATCATACCTATGGGTTCTTCTGCAACTGATATACTTGAAGTAGTCGCCTTTGCGATTATGGATTGTATTAATAGCAAAAAATGATTACATAAACTCATACTAGACTAGCCAAAATGAATATACTCAGATTAGGCTAGTTTATTAGGCAAGAAATCATCAAATTTCAGTAAATCTTATGCAATCAGTAACCATTAGTTCTGCAAAAGCTCATTTATCATCTTTGTTAAAAAAATTAGAAGAAACTGCAAGAAATAATAATTGAAAGAGCTGGAAAACCTATAGCTAAAATTCTTAAATACAAACCTATAAAAAATTGTAATAGATTAGAGTTGTTAAAAGACAAAATTATTTTAGCTGACGATTTTGATGAATGGCCAGAAGACATAGCTGTGGAATTTGGTGTAAAAGGCTAATATCAAGTTATTACTTGATACTCCTGTCCTTATATGGGCTTTATCTGAGCCAGAAAGAATAAAACCTAAAGTTCAATATTTACTTATCGATGCTAATAATATGGTTTTTATTAGTGTTGCTTCTTTATGGGAATTAACAATAAAAAAATCATTAAATAAAAATTTCTTTACTTACCGATTTTATATCTCAATTACAAGAAAATGGATTTGATTTGTTAGATATTAATTACAAACATATTTTAACCATATCTGAGTTATCCCTTTTACATAGAGACCCGTTTGATAGGATGTTAATAGCCCAAACTATTCACGAAGATTTATCATTAATTACTAGCGACCTAGAAATAATCAAATATGACATGCAAATTATTATAAATTAATTCGCTTTTAAGGGTCAGTTGAAGAGTTAAAATACTAAAACTGTAGTTTTAATTAAATTGGCAAAGAAAACGCAACAGTAACTCCTTTACCTTGGTTTTGTTTAGCCCATATTTTACCGTTATGCTCGCTGATAACTTTTTTAGCTAAGGCAAGCCCTATACCTCTACCACCTGCAGGAGTTTTAGTATTTGAACCCACTGTAAAAGGATCAAATATTTCTAGTAATTCCTCTTTAGGAATACCTATCCCTTCATCTTTTACACTAAAAACAATAGCATTATTTTTTTCTGATTTCAGTTCAATCGTAATTGTCCCTTGCGGAGAGTATTGAATGGCATTTACTATAATATTATCAATCGTACGTGAAATGTAGTATTCATCACATAAGGCTATCAATTTATCCTCTATTTGTAAGTTAAACCATAAATTTTCTTTATCTTTACCTTGCACATACAATTTTTTACATAGTTCTAACCTTTCATGCACTAATTCACTTAAATTTACTTCCTTTTTATTTAACTCATAGCTAGCATTATTGAATTTTGATAGATCAATCAGATTATTTACCAAACTCGTTAACCTTTCAGAACTATCAGCAATGTCCTTTATTGCCTTACGCCGCTGTTCTTCATTAAATTTATCGTAGTTGTCTGATAAAACCTGACCAAGGCTAGTAATCCCAACAATTGGTGTACGGGTTTCGTGCTCTAGATTCCGCAACAGCTCATTTTTAATTTCATATAGCTTAGTTAGTTCTTTCTTTTGGTCATCGACTTTATTACTTAAAAAGGCGTTATTATCCTCTGTTAATTCTTGATATTGTTGCTTTGGTTTTAAGAAAGCTATTAATATAGTGCTTACCAAAAGCAAGGAGTAGGTTATAATGAATTGTAAGTTATTCATGTAATCACCTACAAGATTTATATCAATATAGATCTTATAGTATATAATACTAAGTATCACCCCACCAATAATCATCAACAGAGCAGCTTGCCAGTACATTAAAATCGATATAGTAACTAGGCTTGTAATTAATATAGCTAACTGTACTTGAGAAAATTGGCCAATAATAGCTAATAAACTAGCGCAGAAAGCTAAATTATAAAATACGGCTATATTCCATAGGGTAGATATAAATATTTCATTTTTAAATTTTTTCAACCAAAAGGTATATGTAATAAATATAGTTGATAGAACCAGTACTGAATAATATATAAAATAAAGAATACTTTCATATTTTTGATGTAAGGATTTTGGTAAAGAGTAAGCACTAGAAAATACCATGATTATGCAAAATAAACCAAAGTAGACCATGATTCTCTCTTCTTTCGGAGTATTATTTTTACAAAAACTAGTAAAATTAAAAGTTTTTAGTGAGTGAAGAAAATTTGTTACTTTTCTTTTCCGTTCTAACCTTACCCTTTCAAGAGGCCTTACGTCTTTAATACCAACCCATCCCCCTTTTTCTCCGAATATATAATGACTACCTATAAAAAATGCTAGGCTAACTAAAGTTCCAGGTATACCTGGTATTATGTTATATTCCGAAGAAAACATTAAAAAATATAACACAGTAACAAAACCAGCTACCATACCAATTAAAACAGCTCTAGCACTACTACGAAAACCAAAAATGGCTAGTGTAAAAGGTACTGTTACAACGGGCATGTAGAAACTATATACAGATAAAAGCAGCTCTAACAGGTTTTCAGCAAATAAACTAACACCAAGAGCTATAACGCCAACAAACAATGAAAAAATACGAGCTAAAAATAATTCTTTCTTTTCCGTTAAATTTATACCGGTAGACCTAATAAAATCATAACTAAGTAGTACCGACGATGAATTTATATAGCTATCTGCAGTAGACATAACCATTGCCATAATACCAATGACAAAAGCTCCTTTTAAGCCATAAGTTAGATAATGATCTAGGATATACTGAATAACATTATCAGCATTTATATCAGTTATGTTTGGATCTGCTCTAAATAAAACTCCAATAACAGTGTGTACTAGAGCATCACAAAGAAGGATAAAGAAGATAGCTATTATAAAAGATTTGGAAACTTGTGAGGTAGATTTAGCCATCGATATTCTTTGAAAGATTGCTGGATCAAGAAGTGGTATCATTAGAAATAAGCATAGGTATAGAGTATCGTTAATAACTTCTTTTTGGGAGTCTGACACTAGACTATAATTTAATATAGGATCCGTTATAATAGCGGTAATTACAGGCTCATTACTATCAAATGATTTCCAAATTAAAAAGGCAACCATTGGTGTAACAACACCAAACGTAAAAAATTGGATTATATCAGTAAAAGTTACAGATTTAATTCCGCCAAAAGTAGAATAAATAATTATTATTAAACTGCTTAGTGTGGTAGCATATACCCCAGGCATGCCAAGCCATAAACTTAAGAGAGAATGTAAAACTAGAAATTGCATAGCGATTCTACCTATGGCAGGGACTGTACTAAATATAGCTATAATACCTCTTATGTAACGGTTTTTATATATATCATTCATAGCCTCTGCTATTGATAGCTTCCCTAGAAATTCCGCCATTCTGGGAGCATAAAAATAAGCAATTAGCCAAAAAGATACAGCTTCAGCCAAGCTACATATCAGAAAAAAAATTCCTTGTTTATGTGTTTCAGCTACAGTGATACTAAAATTAGAACCACCAATCCAAGTAGCTGCGATTGCGGCAACAATAGTTGCGGTAGAAAAATTTTTATTACCGATGGCATATTCCCTAATATTTCTTATTCCATAACCAGAGAGAAGCCCGCATATTAAGTTTAAGGTTAGAAAGACTGCTACTATTATTATATCTATATTAAAAAACATAATTTTATAATACTAATTTCT
>CAIKLL010000014.1 GCA_903828265.1 uncultured Rickettsiales bacterium | reverse complement strand
TATTCTATAGAATTAATTATTGCAACTGATTTCTTCCGTCAAAAATATATAAAGTTTCTACATTATGTTTTTCGGCACTTCAAATACTAACAATTTTTAATCCCAATGTCCCAAATGCCCTCATTCTTAACACCGGTCCTAATAAAGAAGCCGTTTTGTGGGATCATGATAATTCAGAGGAGTTAATTCCTGCAATAGAACAAAAATTAAATATTCGGTTAGCGGATAATCAAAAAGAGGCTATCACTACGGCTTTGTCAAAAAAGCTTACGGTTGTTACGGGCGGCCCGGGTACCGGTAAGACAACTTTAGTTAAGGCTTTGCTTCAGCTATTAGAGATGAGCAAACTAAACGTTAAACTATGCGCTCCGACGGGGAGAGCGGCTAAACGCTTAAGTGAAACAACGGGCTTAGAAGCAACTACTATCCATAGATTATTAGAAGTTAATAATTTAGAAGGCGGTTTTAAATATAATGAGGAAAATAGGCTCGTATGCGATTATTTGATAGTTGACGAGAGTTCAATGATCGATGTTATTTTATTCTATTCTCTAATAAAAGCTTTACCTGATCATATCGGTCTCTTATTAGTCGGCGATGTGGACCAATTACCTTCCGTCGGAGCGGGACAAGTATTAAAAGATATTATTAGTTCAAATGTAATTACGACCGTTAAGCTAAACCGAATTTTTCGCCAATCAGAAAGCAGTGCTATAATTACTAATGCCCATAATGTCAATAAAGGTATAATACCCGATTTAACTGCCCGTAAAGATAATAGTGATTTTTACTTTATTGAAGCAGATCCGGGGGAAGATATTCTTAATAAGATAATTACTATCACCTGTGATAGGATACCGAAGAAGTTCAATCTAAATCCAATCGGAGATATTCAATTATTATGCCCTATGCAAAGAGGCGGTACCGGAGCAAGATCATTAAATATAGAATTACAAAAAGTGTTAAATCCTCATTATGCTGAGGGGATTACAAAATTCGGACAGGTTTTTGCGGTCGGAGACAAAGTAATGCAAACGGAAAATAACTACGACAAAGATACTTATAACGGGGATATCGGGTTAATTAGTGCTATTAACCGGGAAGAACAAGAAGTAACTATTGATTTTTACGGCAATAAAATAGTATATGATTATGACGATTTAGATCAAATCACCCTAGCCTATGCTACTACTATCCATAAATCACAGGGGTCTGAATATCCGGCAGTTATTATTCCTATTACCATGCAGAGCTATATGATGCTCAGGCGTAACCTAATCTATACCGCCATTACTCGCGGCAAGAAACTCGTAGTTGTTATCGGGGAGAAAAAAGCTTTTGCCATGGCGGTAAAAGACGGAAAAAGTTCCAATAGATACTCCAAGTTAAAAGAGTGGTTACGACTTTAATTTTGATCTGTTAAAATCCTTATGTCGTTTGCAATAGAAAATAAGCTCAACTGGCTTTACGTAGATATTAATAGCTATTTCGCTACGATAGAGCAGCAGGTTATGAAGCAAAGCTCAAAGGGGCGAATTCAATAATCTAGCGCAACATACTGCAATTTGCGATTATGAAAGACCTCGGTAGGTGTTCTGTAACCAAGGCATTTTCTGGGCTGATTATTCATTCTCTGTTCTATATCGTCAAGAAGTTCTTG
>CAIKLL010000013.1 GCA_903828265.1 uncultured Rickettsiales bacterium | reverse complement strand
TATATATACCATATTGATTCACATGATGATAAAATAGTGGAGTTATAGCTCTTTTGTCTTCAATACTAAGAATATCACGACATAATTCCTCTTTGATGATTTGCTGTAATAACAGAGTATTTATATATACTAATGCTGACTGTACTAAATGAAGGGATAATATTGTTAATTCATGATCTATATCATTATTTGATGATATCACACCTCTTCTTGCAAAAAATATAAATAGGTTGCCAGAATTCCAATTTTCTACCACGTTAAGAACTTCGTTTATTTCTATTCTAAAATCTTCATACATTAAATATTTACAGATAAATATTGATCTTACCGCTCTTCCTAATTCCAATAGAGCTTTATATACGGGACTTTTTGTGTTTTCTGTCATCAATCTTTTTAGTATGATATCAACATCTGCTGTCTCTAACTTTAATGCTACTAAATATTTAGCAAATTCATCATAGTTATCTACTATTAAATCCCAATTTATTACTTTATCCATTATACATTCTAGATTACAATAATGCCTACGTGCGATATTCCTGTCCGCCTTTGAGATCTTTAAATAACCTATTCTTTTAATTCTTGGATGTAAGTTTATTCCAAGTAAATGACATATTGCAAATGCTATCAAGCTTTGTCCATTACTATCAGTAGAATGACCCGTTATTTTTATTTTAGTTTGATGCTTAATGAGCCCTACTAACATTGAGACAGTCTCTGGATCAGAGCATTTTCTAGCTTGCGATGCTAAACATAACGCTTTTTTCTCTACATGCCAATAGGCCATTATTCCAGTCTCTTTATACCTAACATGGAATTCACTTAATAAATTGCCTGGCCATGATGCAATTTGCGTAGAATCAGACCCTACTATACTTTCAAGGCTCCCCCATATCTCCTTATCTCTCACATCTATTGTACTATCAATTAACTTTTGTATTACATAACGCATTACCTCTGGCGTTAGATATCTTTTTTTAACATATTGTAAATCCTGAGCTGTTATCCTGTGCCTATACACACTCTCTTAAATTCAGTGTTTGTCGCCATTGCATATATACATAAGAGTAATCTTTGTTGTAGCTCTCCCCTTTCTATCGTTGTTTTATCAGATGTATCAATAATTTCTTCTGTCAGACCAATTCTGATATCTGCTTCTTTTAATATATCAATTAGACTGATATTACCCCATTTATCCAACACTTTATTTTTAAGCATTACTATGTTTGCTGGTTCTTCTTGTGCTTCATGAGGAGTAATAAATACATGACCTTTCTTTTTTTTCTTGCCAATTCTAACCTTTGTATTTCTATTAATTGTGCTGTTTAACTCTATGGTAACATCAAGCAATTCATTTTTTGTTTTGCCAAACTGCACCTTAGCACTTCCATCTAATCCTAATAGTTCTAAGTAATGACTTCTTCTTTTATTATAATCAACAGGCATCCATTTTTTTGGATTAGAATATTTTAAGCCATTTTGACTCCATATATTTTTACATTTAAGCTCTTTCTTTAGTTTTTTTAATATTCCTAATTCATAAAAAATCTTATTAACCTGATCATTATCCTTTTTCATTACAGAAAAATCTTGCGCAGATATCACGTCTTCTATGATGATTTCCTTTTTATCAAAACAATCTTGTGTATCGCCTTTTATCCATTGTTCTAAAATATAATTAGATGCATTTAGTATTTTATTATCATCATTTGATTGCATCTCTAATTGCTCTAAAATTAACAATATGCAGCGACGTTCATTTGCTGTATATAACTTCTTTAAATTCTCATATTCCAAATACTTTCTTTTTACTTTTTCTGTTTTTCTCATCTCTTGTGCCTTTTCTAATTGTACTTTTCCACCTACTTTAGGATAAATCACTGACTTTATAATCCCTTCAGGCTCTTCTAATGATATATCAACAAGGCTATCATATAATATTTTGTGCTCCTCTTCCAACTCCCATAAAGCCTGCTTTGCTTTTGCAGACCCTCTTCTTTCTATTTTTTGGATTTTTTTTATCACTATCCCAATTAAATTATCAATTATTTTCCCTGCCTTATACCGGCAAAAACAACTTATAATAAAACTAAATTTTTCACTATTAACTTTTCTTATCTCTAATAATTTCTTAGGTCCTTTAATTGATACTTCATCGTGATATTTTTTTAATAATTTTTGCGTAACTTTACTATTTAATGCTCTATCTAGCACTTTTGTATCTTTGATATATTTTAGCTTTTCTATTTCTTCTTCTATTGTAAATGTTGATATTTTGCCAGGATTGCCTTTTAATATAGCATATTTTGACTCTCCATTTGTAATTTCTTCTTTAAGTAAATCTTTTAACCCTTTTTTATTGCACTTTGTTAATTCTCGATGGTTTGTTTTAAAAAGACTGGCTTCATATTTGATGAATTCTTTATTTATATACCTTGTCAACTCATCCATCGCTGGTCTTTCTATTTTTTGGTTGTATAAATAGCTACATACTTCTTTAGCTACTCTTTTTTTAGTATAACCCTGTGTTAATAAATTTTCATTTATATATTTATTAACGTTTTTTTATTGGTACTATCCAACCTTGAGAATCCATAATAATCTCTTATCTCCTGATTATACAACCTGTCGCTTCTTGTATTATATTGATATTTTGCAATCCCTTTTTTGTTTGTTTTTAACTGCTTTATAATAAATCCCACTACAATATCTGGCATCTCATCAATTTTCTCTGGCAAATAACCATACAAACTATAATGTTTCATTTTTAATGCATACACTATCTTAGACGCTTTCATGTTCGATATAAATTGCTCGTTTGCAGATAGTGTCCAATTTTCAATTAATTCTATATGTGTCCAATGGCTTTTCATATTCCCATATTTTATTAGTTCCGAGAAGTACAGGTGAGGCTACTCTTTTTCTTTTTATTACTCTTTATCCTGCTTATTTATTTGACTTTTATATCAAATATCCTTACTGTGTCAACCTCTATTATTAATTCACTATTCCTTAATGCGAGATTTTAAGTTTTTTATCAAATTAAAACTAGGTAAAATTTTATCACTTATCTACTTGCATCGCTCTAATTACCAATCTTCTAATGAATCTCAAAAAAATTAACCACATTATTCTCTTAATAAATTAAATCCTTTGTACTCACCTAATTACGACATCTTTGTAGCTTGCCTTACCACTTTCTCAAGTTCCCTCAACCTACCCC
>CAIKLL010000012.1 GCA_903828265.1 uncultured Rickettsiales bacterium | reverse complement strand
ACTTCGTGAACAGATGTTGTGTAATCTCTAATATCATTAGGTTTATTAAGATTAACTGTTTTCATCATTCTAATATTATCTCTCACTTGGTCACTGAATGTGCCACGAGATTTTAAGTTGTAGTTTGATAGTTGAACTGGTTTTAACCACTTTCTTTCAACATATTCAGAACACTCTCTTTGTTTTTTTGATTGTCTTAAATGACTCACATAGTCATTAAAGAATCTAACATTCTTTTTAGTCATTATATTATTCTCACTTTCGGTTTGGTTAATTAAGCAACTAGAGCAAGTTGATTTGACATAGAAACTTCAGCAACTTTTTCTCTTACTTCTACTGAAAATGGATTTCTATTGTATTGAGCAAAGTATGTTTTTTTCGCTATTTCTAATGCTTCTAGGCAATTGTTAGCAATAACATCAATAGTAATTGGTGACTTACTTACTTGTTTATACTCTCTATCAAAAGGGAGAGAGATATCACTTAACGATACATTAAGTTTATCTAACACTATTACTTCTTTGTTATCACATAACACTTTGTACTTTTTCATTGTCTTATTTTCTGCTTTCATTGTTGTTTATATTATACTTACAGTATAACATTTTAAATCACTTCTATGAATTACTTCATCAGATGTCACTCTCTGCCAGCAATCATTAAAATTATTAAAATGTTTTTCTGTAATCATTGACTCTATAATAACACATATAAAGTTTCTTAATATTACCTAGTGAGATGCCACCACACGAGGTAATCTAAAATTATTATAAATGAATTTCTAAATGGAAATTATTAACTAACGGAGTAATCGCCTGGAAATATACCTTTACAAACATTATCAAGTATATTTTTTGCTTTCTTAATATTTTTAGATATTAAAATTGTTTTAGTTAAAGAACCTTTTTCAGCACCACTACTAGCAAGAAATCTTTTTTTGATTTTTATATATTTTTTCTTTTTGTCTAACTCATTTTTAATTCTTTTTTCAATACCATATCTTTTTTGCCTGTCTTTTTGTTTTTCATCTACTAAATCCCAAATTTCTTCGTTCAATTTATTTGGAAATTTTTTTCTAAATTCGTATGTCCAACGGAAGTAATCTAATGGCGGTGTCTGTAGAGGACGATTTGTTTCTATTTTAAATTTTTTATTTAATTGTGTTTTTGCTATTTTTTTATGAAGAACTTTACCTATCTCTTTTCTTATTCTTACAACAGTAAAGTTAATTGGTATTTCAACTAATATAGTATTAGGTGTTTTTTTACCGTCATATACTTTAATTTTAGTTGTATCTTCTTCTGTAAATAACTCTTTGTGTGTCTGATACCATTGATTAAATTTGAGTTTTTTTACTAGGTTTAAATGCCAATCTTTATAATATTTTTGATTAATCTTATTTGAATAATCTTTGTCATTTAAAGCAGTTTGTAAATACTCGTACCAAATTCTATAGGGTTGTATTGTTTTTTGATTAAATCTCATACAAACAAAATTATATTAAAATACTATATTAACTCAATGGACTTAAACCACCAGAAGTTAAGGTTTACCATTGATTGCCTGTCCTATCCTGATACCTTTTTTGTCATAGTTTCATTTGGAACTATTAAACTAACAAATAAACAAAGGTAAAATGATGAAAAACATAGGTTACGCTAGAGTCTCTCACCTAGAGAGTGTTCAAGGT
>CAIKLL010000011.1 GCA_903828265.1 uncultured Rickettsiales bacterium | reverse complement strand
TGGTTGGTTTGGAGTAAGCGATATATGTTCTCTCTATCGTAGAGAGTAATTCTGTGGTATTTTGTCATTAGCAACACTGGCTTTGTATTTTTGAATGAATTCAAATATACAGTGTTGCGCTAGATTATTAAACTGGCCAAGAGTTAGCAATTGCTAATAAACATGCGGCAGAATTATCTGAAAAAGCGGCCTTATTGTCCGAGAAACTCAATTCGATCGCAGCAGAAGCGCAATTCCAGAATACATCTACTGTAGATCCTTTTATATTTGCCATTACCATATTCTCCTTAGCATGTTTTGTCGGTTATTACGTGGTCTGGAAGGTAACCCCTGCTCTTCATACTCCTCTCATGTCTATTACTAACGCTATATCTGGAATTATCATAATAGGGGCTCTAATTGCTTCAAGCTCGCAAGGTTTTAGTTTATCCATGGTTTTAGGATTTTTTGCTACGTTCTTGGCCTCTATAAACATTTTTGGTGGTTTCATAGTAACTGAAAGAATGCTGGAAATGTTTAAAAAAAAGTAATTTATAAGTAATTTTTTGTTATGTCAGTGCGGTTAATCGAAATACTATATTTGGTATCTGCTGTTTGTTTTATTTTCTCCTTAAAAGGATTATCTTCACCTAAAACAGCAAGAAAAGGGAGTTTGATAGGGATATTGGGAATGTTGATAGCTTTGTTTGCAACATTTTCCTTACCTGATTTTTATCACAAAATACCATTATTAATTACCGTTGCTTTAGGAGGAATTGCTGGGGGATATGTGGCTCGAAAAATTCCAATGACCTCAATGCCCGAATTAGTTGCTGGTTTTCATTCTTTTGTGGGCCTTGCTGCAGTATTTGTAGCATTTGCGGCTTTATTACTGCCAGCAAATTTCGGTATTGCGGATCAACAGGGGGGGATAGCAATTTTAGCTCGGGTTGAGATGTCACTCGGAGCTGCTATCGGAGCACTTACCTTTAGTGGTTCAATTATAGCATTTGGCAAATTACAAGGGTTTATTGATTCAAAACCTTTAAAATTTGCTGGTCAACAATATGTGTGTTTAATTACGAGTATTCTCCTTATCACAATAATGATTTATTTTGTCCAAAATCAAAGCATTTTTTTGTTTAGCTTGATAATTATAGTTGCATTAATAGTAGGGGTATTACTTATTGTTCCTATAGGTGGGGCTGATATGCCGGTAGTTGTTTCGATGTTAAATTCATATTCCGGATGGGCGGCAGCTGGTATTGGATTTACACTTGGTAATAGTTTGCTTATCATTACGGGAGCGCTTGTAGGAGCAAGCGGTGCAATCTTAAGTTATATAATGTGCAAAGCCATGAATCGTTCTCTGCTGAATGTGATTTTCGGAGCTTTTAAGTCGTCTGGAAAAGGCTCAGCCCAAGTAGAGCAGGAAGAAAGGCAAGTTAAAATTAGTAGTCCCGAAGATGCGGCTTATCAACTCGAGCGTACCGATTCAGTAATAATTGTACCGGGTTATGGCATGGCAGTTGCTCAGTCTCAACATGCTATAAAAGAAATGGTTGATCATTTAAAGAAAAAAGGAATTAAGGTAAGATTTGCTATTCATCCGGTAGCAGGAAGAATGCCGGGCCACATGAATGTCCTGCTTGCAGAAGCAAATATAGATTACGATGATGTTTTTGAACTTGACGAAATAAATAACGATTTTGCATCAACTGATATTGTTTTAGTAGTCGGAGCAAATGACGTTACGAATCCGGCTGCCAAATCCGATCCAAATAGCCCTATTTTCGGTATGCCGATTTTGGATGTGGCCTCCGCTAGAACTATATTCTTTATAAAAAGGTCTATGGCTTCAGGTTATGCAGGAATTCAAAATGAGCTATTTTTTCAAGATAATACATTAATGTTATTTGGCGATGCGAAAAAGGTAATAGAAGATATAGTAAAGTCCTTTGATGTATAGTTAGTTTACCTATTTCGCAAATTTTTATTTCACAAATGGTTTTACTTGTTTATAATCTGCCGAGTAATTCTAATTATACAAATAAAACTTGTATAAGTAATTTTATATTATGATAGCTCAATGAATAAACGAAGGTCTATTTTCTTATCGGCTATTTCTGGAAATGTGCTAGAATATTATGATTTTACGGTTTATGCAGTATTTTCTTTAGCAATAGGACAGGCATTTTTCCCCTCCGGTTCACAAGTAATCCAAACGTTATCTAGCCTTTCAGTCTTTGCAGTAGGTTTTATAATGAGACCAATAGGTGGTATTATTTTTGGTTATATCGCTGATAAATATGGAAGAAGAGTTTCTCTTATTATTTCAATGCTCGGTATGACCATGACAACTTTTACTATCGGTCTTATCCCTGGCTACAGCGATATAGGTTATGGCGCACCTGTTTTATTAGTTATAATGCGGTTGATTCAAGGATTATGTATCAGTGGAGAAGGTGCAGGAGCTGCTATATTTATTCTTGAGCACTATCAAAATTTAAGACCAGGGTTTACTGCCGGAATAGTCCATGCATCCAATATTGCCGGTACCTTGCTTGCTAGTTTTGTCGGTATTATTTTGGAACAATTATTACCTGGCTTAGAATTCGCTTGGAGATTCGCCTTTATATTAGGAGGAATCATGGGAATAATTGGTTTTTATTTCAGACTTAGAGTAGCAGAAACGCCAATATTTGAAATGCTAGCTGAAAAAAAGCGTACTTTAAAAATGCCTTTTATGCATGTTATTCGCAGTTCATGGCCGGCAATGCTAATAACCTGTTGCCTTGGGGGATCTGCAAGTAGCTTAGTGTATATTATAAAAACATATATCAATATTTTTTATTGTGAAGTATTAGGGCTTGATAAAACTATAGCTTTAATTTATTTATCGTACTCTTCTGTAATTATGATGTTTACCATGCCATTGTCTGGTTATATTTCAGATCATATTGGCAGATTTAAAATGATTGTAGTTGCTTCAATAACAATAGTTATTGCTGCTCTTCCTGCATTCATGTTGCTTGCATCTTCCGAAATTTGGAAGCAAATAGCTGCGCTTACAACTATCGCAATGCTAGGAGGTTTGATTGCGGGTACGGCTTATATATTTATTATATCATTATTTTCTGCTGAAGAACGATTTACAGGTGTGGCATTTGGTTACAATTTAGGGGTTGCCTTATTTGGTGGAACCTCGGCAGTAATTTCAAGATGGCTCGTAGAGGTAACTAATCTGTATCACGCTCCGGCATTTTACATTATGGTTACTTCGTTACTATTTCTTGCTCTGGCTTATAGCATGAGAAAAACTATAATTAGGCTAATCGATACTAATTTAAAACCAAAATGAGATCGGAAGAGCACACGTCTAACTCCAGTCACATTCAGAAATC
>CAIKLL010000010.1 GCA_903828265.1 uncultured Rickettsiales bacterium | reverse complement strand
TGCTCACGAACGCTTAACTTATGAAGGATATGGCTCTAGCAAACCAGTAAATAAAAATATTTCTGCTGCTGATAAAGCTCAAAATCGTCGCACAGAATTAAACTTAAGAAATTACTAGTCATTTATTAAAAATGAATAAAAAGGGTTGACTAATTGGTCAACCCTTTTTTAATTTTATTATACTAATTTTGAGTACTTATGCAAGCCATCATTTTAGCCGGGGGAAAAGGTACTCGATTGCAAACTATTTTAAATGAGCTACCTAAAGCCTTAGCAAGTATAGGGCATAAACCTTTTCTAGATTATTTAATTAAGTTTTTAAATCAGCAAGGTATAACACATTTCATATTTTCATTAGGTTATCAGCATCAGCAAATAGTTGATTATTTAAATGCTAAAGAGAAAACATGGACCTATACCTGTGTTATTGAAGAACAAGCATTGGGTACAGGTGGTGCTGTAAAAAAGGCACTAGCGTCAGCAACAGATCCAAATGTGTGGGTTATAAATGCAGATACCTACCTGCAAATTAACTTAACCGAGATGTATCAACAGCATTTAAATAATAATGCTGCTGCAACAATTGCATTAAAAGAAATGCACAACTTTGATAGATATGGTTTAATTCAAATTGACCATAATAATTCTGTAATTTCTTTTGAAGAAAAACAACCTTGTGAAAAGGGTTTAATTAATGCTGGTTTTTTTATTGTGAATAAAGAATATTATGCAAATGCTACATTAGATAAAGCGGTCTTTTCTATAGAGAAAGATTTTTTCGAAATACAATTATCTAATAAATCAATCTATGGATTTCAAACAGAAGGATTTTTTATAGATATCGGCATACCAGAAGATTTTGAAAGAGCACAACACGTATTACCTAATTTAACTTTATAACTTGCTATAAAATTGTATTAGTAAATTATAAAGGCCTTCAATATTATTTAAACTCAATTCTTTTGCTTGGTCATATACATCATGATAATATCCTTTGCCACCATTCGTATACATAAAGAAAGAAGGTATGTTTTTTTCGCTAAAAAAATAATGATCGCTAATAGCAGCTTTACCCCTACTACGTATTTCAGGTAGTAAATCTAATTGCTTATTTATACTGTTAAGCAAATCGAATTGATATTTAAAAACACTGCCATTCACTACCGTAATTCCATTTGTTGCATCTCCAGCAATATCAATGTTTGTAAGGAATTTAATTTTTTTTAAATTGATTAAAGGATGTTCTACAAAATAATGCGACCCTAGCAAACCGACCTCTTCGCCACTAAAGGCAATAAAGACCATGGTGTATTTATTATTTTTATTTTTTTTATAGTTATTAGCCAGCGCAAGCAATAAAGCAGTTCCAGAAGCATTGTCGCTAGCTCCTGGGAAATAAGTAGCACTTCCCATTTTGCCTAGGTGATCATAATGTGCTGAGTACACTAAAATAGAATCGCTAATGCCCGGAATAATAGCAACAACATTTTTCTGTTTTATCTTACGAACTAATTGTTGATCTACATCTATTTTTATAGTTGTTGTATGTGCATCTAAAAGATCCGACTTTATGTGGATTACACTTGCTTTGTAATTATAATCTGCAACGTCCCATATTAGTTTTTTATTACTTGGAATTATAAAGAGGCCTTTTGGTAACATTGCTAATAAATCATCTTTCTTGATTGCAAGATTTTTTATAGCCAACTCAAAACTATCTAAAACATACGCATATCTCTTTTCGCTTAAGCTATCAAAAAGTTTTTTTATACGATCTCTATATTTAAGCTTACTTAAAGATATATGCTTCAATAATATATTGTCAAAATGCCCTTTAGCACTTGCTGCATCTATTAAGAAGTCTATGCCTGGCTTTAGCGCTATGCTATCGTTTAGTACCACCTGCATGCTTTTCGGAAAAGTATTTACATTAAATCGATAATTTTGATGCATTATATTCTTTTTCTCAATACCGATCAATTCAAAGTAATTCGTGATATATTCGGCAGCCTTTAAGCAACCCTTATCTATGTAGCCTCTCCCAGCATAATAAGGACTACAAAGGGTGTCTATAGTGGTTTTTAATTCCCGATTTATTTGTGCACTTAAGCTTAAAGTGCAGAGTAAAGAGACTATAAAAAAAACTGTACGCATCTTAGTTCTTGGAAATTAAACTGGTGAAAGGATATTTTAGATTAGAAAAATTCATTAAATCTACTTTAATACTACCAACAGAAATTGGGCTATTTATTCTAACAGGTACATGATTAGCATCGTCGCTTACCCATACCGTCATAGCATCACCTTCTTTGAAAATAGTGCCTGCAACTAAGGTTGGTGAAAATTTTATACTATTAAAAGTTCCATACCTTGTTTTTATTTTTTCTTTTCCCAAGTAAGTAAGATAAATAGGGAAAACTTGGTCATCTAAAAACATATTAAAGAAAACCTTTTCGCCTTTTTTCTTACCTCTAAAATCGATGTTTCTTGCATAATAGATAGAAGACAAAACATCTTGAGCACATTTTGGTATTTTAAATGTCCCATTGGTACTAGTTGCTTTACTTTCTGCATGATTAAATAGAACATGGTTATAAATTTTATAGCCCCCTTCATTTACATTTCTAATAAACTTGATTGGAACTAATTCATTTGCATCCATATAGGTTTCATAACGATCACGTACTTTGAATATCCAATCATAGGAAGGGTAAGTTTTGCCATCGCCAATAATGTGAAAGATTTCTTTATTATTATAGGTTTCTTTTGAGGTGGTAAAACTCACTTCTCCTGCATGTACCCAAATAAAACTTACATTGTAATATACATGGTATAGAACAGATTCGTTTTCTTTAAAACAAATGCTTGGAAATCTACAGCTCTCCTGAGCCTGTAGCATTTTACTAAATAATACTAAAAAAAAAGTACTAATAAGAAGACGCATATATTTTATTATTAGGCTTTTTTATTAAAAACAGTGTGGCACCAATTATAGCTGGTATAACGATATTGATCAGCCAAAGACTCGTTATAGCTATTGCTATCTTCCAGCTCTCAAAGGCTATGCAAGAAAATAAAAATAGTCCCCATTTATTGCGTATCCCCAGTTCTGCATAGGCTATACTAGGTATTATGGTCATACCCCAAAAATAAATAATGCAAATTAGAAAAATTTGTATTTGATCTCCTTGCATCTTTGCAGATCGTACCAATAAAAATAATTGCAACGTATAAATTAGGCATTTCAAAATAGACCATATTATAGTAGAAAAATATAGTTTTCTAGGTATAGTACGCATCACTTTTATGTATTGCTTTATTTTTCTCAAGTATTTTATATTTGATAATTTAATACTAAGCCATTCCAATTTAAAATATAAAACTGTTATTACGATTAGGATAAATGTGTTTATAACGAATAGCAATTCAAAAATTGATCCTAAATTATTTTGAACTATTTTTAACAAAGCTATTTGGCTACAAAATAGTACGGCAAGCGTTTGAGCAGTAGCACCCATAATACTTAGGCTAATACTACCATACGTAAGTTTACTTTTTAAGGATAAAATTCGAGCTGGATAATCTCCAATTCTATTAGGAGTTATAAAGGATGCAGCTTGCCCAAGCATTACGCTCATAGTTGCTTGTTTCCATGAAACAGGATTTTGAGAGTCGAGCAATTGTTTCCACTTAATGATTTCTATGCTACTAGAAATGAATAGTAATATTATAACTAAATAGAAGACACCGGTTGTTTGCCCAATAAATTGCCCAAAAGATGCACTTGTAATGGTGTCATTTGAAGCAATAGTATAGGCAATATGGCTTAATAGGGCAATGCCAATTAGTAAACCAAAGAAAGACCTGACTACTTGTTTGTTATATTTCATGATCTTATAATAGCGAAATAAAAACAATTTACATTAAAAAGTATAGCTAAAAAAATCTTACTTTGTAGTGCAATTAATTTTAACATATTCATTGAAAACAAACGATAAAATAATTTTAGGTATTGACCCTGGTACATTAGTGATGGGTTATGGAATTATTAAAATAAGTAAGCAAAAAATAAGCTTATTGGAAATGGGTGTGTTACAATTATCTAAGTACGATGACCACGCCTATAGATTGCAATTGATTTTTAAAAAAATAGAACAATTAATTAAACATCATGGTCCTACTGATGTTGCCATAGAAGCACCCTTCTTTGGTAAAAATGTGCAAAGTATGCTTAAGTTAGGTCGCGCACAAGGAGTAGCCATTGCAGCTGCCATGATACATAATTTGGAAGCAGTTGAATATGCGCCAAGAAAAATTAAACAAGTTATTACAGGTAAAGGTAATGCAAGTAAAGAACAAGTTTGGAACATGTTACAGCGCACTTTAAACTTGCAAGAAGATATTCGTTTTATGGATGCTTCAGATGCAGTAGGTGTTGCGTTATGTCATTTTTATCAAGATAAAGCTAGTCAATTACTAAATCAACAGGCTTCTATTACCAAACCTATTAAGTTAAAAAAGCCGTCTACTAAAAAGTCCGATTGGTCTACCTTCGTAAACCAAAATCCGGATAGAATAAAAAAATGACGAATAAATCTATTAGGTTGTTAATGCTTGTAGCTTTTATAGGGGCTATTGGTATCATTATAACCCAGACCTACTGGGTTAGAAAAGCTTATCAATTACAAGAGAAAGAATTTGAATTGAAAGCAAACCTTGCACTTCGTAATGTAGCCAGTAATATTGCTGAATTGAAACACATACAATTGCCAATTTATAGTCCTGTTGAGCAAATTGCACCCGATTTTTTTATTGTTCAAATTAATGTTCATGTCGAACAAGATGTACTGGCACATTTTCTTCAAGCTTCCTTTACCAAACAAAATATAACAACCAATTTTTGGTATGGATTATATGATTGCATGAGTGATACCGTTCAATATGCTGCGTTTATAAATATGCAGGATAATATGAAAGAAGATATTCCAAATGCAGCTTTCAAGAAAATTAAAAAATTAAACTATCACTTTGCCGTTTATTTTCCTAATAGAAAGCAATTCCTTTATCAGCAACTTAGTGTCTGGATTATTTCTACCGTGGTTTTAATTTTCATATTAATATTACTTACGTATTTACTATTTATAATTTTAAAACAAAAAAGACTTTCAGAGATACAAAAGGACTTCGTTAATAATATGACCCATGAATTTAAAACACCTCTTGCAAGTATACAATTGTCTGCAGACGTTCTAAAAAACCCCGCTATATTGCAAAACGAGCAGCGATTATTGAATTATGCTACCATCATTTCTACAGAGGCTACCCAGCTCACCCATCAAGTAGAACGTGTTTTACAAATGGCACATGCAGATAAGGGCTATTTACAATTGAGCAAAGATCAATTTGATTGGCAGACCTTAATTAAAGAAACCGTAGCTTCATTTGAACAAGCTATTGAACTTAAAAATGCAAGAATTATTTTCGATTTTCCTGAACAGCCCATTACTTTTATTGGCGATCAGTTGCATTTGAAGAATTGTATAAGAAATTTAATAGATAATGCCCTAAAGTATAATACCGGAACCCCTCATATACGTATTGCGTTAAAAGTATCTAATCAAATAGAAATTATTTTTGAAGATAATGGTATTGGTATTAGTAAAAGCGATCAAAAATTACTTTTTCAGAAATTTTATCGGGTAAACACAGGTAATATTCATAATGTAAAAGGATTTGGATTAGGTCTAAGCTATATCCGGCTTATAGTAAAAGCGCATGGTGGAAATATATATTGTGAGAGTGATTTAGGTAACGGCACGAAATTTGTAATATACTTACCTATAAATGATTTGTAAATGAATACAAAGGCAACTATTTTATTTGTTGAAGATGATGCTTCCTTAAGCTTTGTTATTAAAGATAATTTAGAAGAGCATGGGTATATAGTTATCCATTGTTCCGATGGTGAATCTGCCTGGCAGCAATTTATGAAGCATAGTTTTGATTTATGTTTGCTAGATGTAATGCTTCCTAAGAAAGATGGTTTTACTTTGGCTGCACAGATCCGTAAGAAAAATGAATTATTGCCTATTATCCTGTTAACCGCTAAAAATATGGATGAAGATAAAATAAAAGGATTTAAAAGCGGGGTAGATGATTACATAACTAAGCCATTTAATATGCAGGAGTTATTATTGAGAATGGAAGTTTTTTTAAAGCGCACTAAAACAGAAGTTAATATATTCCCAGTAAAAGTTACACTAGGCAGTATTATTTTCAATTATGAGGAATTAGAATTGCAAACTAATCAAGGTATTATTCAATTAACCCAAAAGGAAGCTGATCTATTGAAGTATTTTTGCCAGCATATCAATCAAACGCTAAAAAGAGAAGATATTCTTGTGCATGTGTGGGGAAAAGATGACTACTTTTTAGGCAGAAGTATGGATGTGTTCATCACTAAATTAAGAAAACATCTCAAAGCTGAGCCTTCTGTAGAAATACAAACCATACATGGTAAAGGATTTAAATTTCATTTGAATGTCAATTAATTAGAAATTTATACCTATTTTTAGTTCTAATTTTAATGTTATGTTTAAGAAAATTCTATTTATTTGCTTGCCTATTTTCACGTTATTATTTAGTTCTTGCGAAGAACCTTTCTGTGATTGTATAACGGATACTGATTATACAAATACAACTACTTCAAAACCAAAATCAGCTATTCAATCTATTTATTCAGATTTGAAAGGTAATTTAACTAAAGCTACTATTAAGTTGTCAGATGATGGCAAAAGTGTTCGCATTCTGATACCCGACGTACTTTTTTTCAAAACTAATGTTGCCGCTATTCCTGTTGCAGATACTATTATTGAACTGTTGTCGGTATCTTTAAAAAAGTATGATCAGATACAAGTCATCTCTAGTGGCCATACCGATACTAAAGGTACAGATGCTTATAATGAGCAATTATCTAAAGCAAGAGCCGAAACAGGTAAAACACTTTTAGTGAATAAAGGTATTGCCACAAATAGAATTGAGACTAAATGGTATGGTGATACCGATCCTATTGCTAGTAACGAAGACGAAGCTGGTAGAGCTCAGAATAGAAGAACAGAGTATATCTTATACCAGAAATAAATAATAGTTACAACAATAAAAAAAGCGAACCATGGTTCGCTTTTTTTTATTTCTTCCAGTTACTTTGATTAATATGTTGGATTTGAATAATGACATCATATTTACTTTTGATATAACTAGCCATTTTTTCTGTGGCATATACAGATCTGTGTTGTCCGCCGGTGCAACCAAAATTAATACTTAAATGTTCAAAACCTCTATGCATATAATCTTCAATGCTTATAGATACTAAAGAAAAAGCATCGTCTAAAAAGGCAAGCATATTCGTTTCTTCTTCCAAGAATTGCTTTACACCAATATCTAAGCCACTTTGTGTTTTATATATTTCTTGTCTACCCGGATTTAATATACCTCTACAATCAAATACAAATCCACCGCCATTTCCATGCTCATCTTTAGGAATTCCATTTTCTTTGTAAGAAAAGCTATTTAATTCAAGTGTTAGTTTTTGTTTATGATGAGTAGTAATAGTTTGAAATCTTTTTTGAATAGCTTCGCTGCAAAGAGTTTCTAATAAAGAACGCAATTCTGGGTAAGCAGGTAAAGATGCGTTATCGGAAAGAAAACTTTCAAGGTTTTTTAATGCAGGCGCTATACTTGAAATAAAATGTGGTTTCTTTTCTATCAGACCTCTAAATCCATAAGCACCTAATACTTGTAATAAACGTA
>CAIKLL010000009.1 GCA_903828265.1 uncultured Rickettsiales bacterium | reverse complement strand
GAAGTCTTATAGATTCGGTCTTTTTGCTGAATATTTGGCCATAGTTATTTACAAACTTAAGTTCTATAACATAATCTCTCATCGTAAGAAAAATTTTGCTGGTGAAATTGACATTATTGCTTCTAAAGGCAAGCAATTAGTATTTATTGAGGTTAAAGCTAGAAATAATAATATTATGGAAAATATAGTACACAAAAACCAACAAAATAGGATAAGGCGTTCAGCTCAGTTATTCTTAAGTCATAATGATAAATATAATGGTTGGGATATAAGATTTGATTTGGTTTTTATTCGGCCTTATAAGTTGCCTTTAATAATAAAAAATGCTTGGTGAAAAACTATGGATCAACGAGAAACCACAGCAAAATGGTTTGAGGAACTGCGCAATCAAATTTGCGAATCTTATGAGCAGATAGAGATTGATTTTGCTAAGGAACATAATTTAGTAGCAGGTAAGTTTATAAAAAAAACTTGGGAAAGAGGCGGTGGCGGTGTTATGTCTATCATGCGGGGTAATGTTTTTGAAAAAGTTGGAGTTAATATTTCCACAGTACACGGAATATTCTCCGAGGAATTTAGAAAACAAATACCAGGAGCAACAGAGAACCCTGAATTTTTTGCTACTGGTATTTCACTTGTAGCACATATGCATTCACCTCTTGTTCCTGCGGTACATTTTAATACGAGGTATATAGAAACAACAAAAAGCTGGTTCGGTGGTGGAGCTGATCTTACCCCTATGTACCCGGATGATAAAGAAACAAGGATATTTCATCAATCGTTCAAAGAAGCATGTGATAAATATACTCCAGAATATTACCCTAAATTCAAAAAAGCATGTGATGAATATTTTTTCTTAAAACATAGAAATGAACCAAGGGGTGTTGGGGGGATATTTTATGATTATTTAAATACCGGTAACTTTAATAGTGATTTTAATTTCACAAAGGATGTCGGTATTGCAATGAGAGATATATACCCTACTATTGTCCGCAGTAAAATGAATCTATCTTGGACTCAGGAACAAAGGGAACATCAGCTTATAAAAAGAGGAAGATACGTAGAATTTAATCTTTTATATGATAGAGGTACGACATTTGGGCTTGCTACCGGCGGCAATGTTGAGGCAATTTTAATGTCGTTACCGCCTGAGGTAAAATGGCCTTAAAAGCTTAATCTTCTTGTTTCAGATTCTTCTTTTTTAGCAGTTTATCAAATAATATCTTTTTTTCTTCAGTTAGTGATTCCCTTCGGAGTTTTGCCATTTCTTCAAATGTTCCTTGAAGACAATCTGGGGTAAATACATCTGTAATTAATATTCCATTTAAATGATCTATCTCATGCTGTAGTACCCTGGCATAAAACCCAGCTTCAATTTTTGAAATTTCTATTCCTTCTTCATTCTGGTATTTAACTTTAATGACATTATACCTTGGTACTTGTCCACAAATAGTTTTTACTGAATAACAGGCCTCAAAATCTCTATATTTTCCTTGATCTTCAACAGGTTCATATTCTGCATTAATTAATGTGTGCATGGGATAAATTTTAGCATCATCGCGAAGCAGAGAAGCAGTTTCTGGTATATAGATTACTGCAATGTTTTTATTTATACCTATTTGCGGAGCAGCAAGTCCTACCCCTTCAAGCGTGAATAACATTTCTTTCATCAGAGCTATTATATTTTTATCTTCATCGGATAAAGGGAATGTAAGTCTTTTGGTCTTTGATTTTAATACTGATTTCTCCTTATCGATAAAATCTTCAATCGCTATAATCTTTTTTTTCATATCTCTACTAGTTCTACTATTTTTTTGATGGATAATAAATTAAATCTAATAATCCGTCTATTGATATATAAGTAAATTACTTATTAATATATTAACTATTACTTAACTAAATAAGTTTACCATTTTAATTATATGCTTTTACACACTAACTATTTGTATTTTTATGGTTACCTATTTTATGTTCAAATTTTTAGCGAGGAATAACCTATGGCAAAGGAAAGATCATTTTGGGACTGGATTTTCGGGAGTTCATGCTGCGGTGATAGAGGTAAGAATTATGCTAGAAAAGAAAGAGAGGAAAGCAAGAATAAAACAGGCGAGGTTTCAAAAGTTAGTAAGAGTTTACAGGAAGAAATTGAAAATGAACCTGGATTAATGTGGGCAGAAGTTCGATTGGATGAAGGTAGCGCGTATAATGGCTATCTAACTGGAGAATGTGAAAGTGATGGTAGCGTTGAAATCAGATAATTATAATTCTTAGGTATTAGGTACAATTACAAAGCCTTCTCTAAAGTTTAAAGGCGAATGGAAAATTTAAAGCTATTGAAATTTCTAGAAATCAAGGGAAGGCTTTAAACTAATTTGCTAGTGATTTTTTGTATAGAATATTATAAATCTCACAGCTTCCTATCAGTTCTTTATGTGTACCGCTGCTAGCTAATTTTCCTTGGTCTATAACTAAAATATTATCAAAATCCTGAATAGAGGTAATTCGGTGAGCTATTGATATAATAGTTTTACCATCCATAATCTTCTTGATGTTATCTAATATTTCTTGCTCACTTTCATTGTCTAGAGCACTTGTTGCCTCATCAAGCAGTAAGATCTCAGGTTGATAAAGAAGTGCTCTTGCAATCGCAATTCTCTGTTTTTGTCCACCTGATATTCTAACTCCTTTTTCACCGATTTCAGTGTCAAGACCAGCTGGTAAATTATTGGTAAACTTATCGATGCCGCATAAATGTACTACTTGCTGAAAATCTTCTTCTTTGGCATCAGGATTAGAAAACATAATATTATATCTGATTGTTCCAGAAAATATATCAGGTTCTTGAGGGGTATAAGCCATTATTTTTCTTATATAATTTCGGTCATAAGAATTTACATCTTGGCCGGCTACTTTGATCTTTCCTGTCTGATAACTGTAAAAATTGAGTAATAATTGCATTATAGTGCTTTTACCTGAACCTGATTTGCCAACTATAGCAGTAGACCGGTTCTGCCTTATTCTAAAGCTAATATTATCGAGGGCGAGTATATCTTTCCTTGATGGGTAAGAAAAATTTACATTTTCAAAAGTAATATCATAATTCTGCAAAGCATTTTCAGATTTTTTATGGTATTTGGCAATTGCCTGCGGATTAGGGTAAGTTTTAGGATTTGTCCGTAGATTAAAAACTCTTTCAAGAGCAGCCAAAGGGCTTTGTATTTCACTAAATAACTCTGCTATACCTCCTGCGCTCATCCCGACAATCATAGCATAATAAATAAATGATATCATCTGACCCGAAGTCATCTTGCCGTCAATTATGTCAATGCTTCCTATCCATATTACCATAGTTATTGATCCAGCTATAGCAGCTATTGCTAGGGCAAAAAATAAGGACCTTAACTTAAGCCTTTTACTTGAATGTTTAACATAGGTAGTAATTTTTTCATTAAATCTATTTAAACTATGAGTTTGTTGATTAAAGGCATATAAAGTTCTAATAGCCGAAAAACTTTCTTCTATAAAAGATGATAGATTAGATTTTTCTGCCATTACCTTTCTAGAAATACTTCTTATATGCTTACTCAAATGCAAAAGGGGAGTAAGCAAAATTGGTACGGTAAAAATTACTAACATTGATAATTTAGCACTCTGTAAAAACATCAAGATAATTGCCCCAGATAGCATTATAGAATTACGAATAAAAAAGGATAAGAAATTAGTAATTAGAGTCCCTACCGACTCCAGATCTGAACCAAGTCTTGAAATAATATCCCCGATTTTTAATTCTTCAAACGTAGCTATTTCAAGCTCCAGTAGGTCAGCATAGCTATCTACTCTAATTTGAGAAGTGATTTTCTCTGCTACAATATTAATGAAATATGAACGAAAAAAGCTACCAATGGCGAAGGTAGCAATTAGCCCTGACGTTAAAAAAATTGAATTATTAATTGAATTAAGTTCGTTAGTGCTTAATCCATTATCTACTAAATGTCTAAAAACTGTTCCTACACCAAGTAATGAAAGAGCAACTGTAAATAATGAGCAGAATACTATTACTAAATTGAATTTATGATTTTTTAAGTATCCAAGCAATATTCTGACATTATTATTCATAATAAATCCTTAATCTGAATTTCTAAATCTTTAGATAAAACACTAAACAAATCTTTTCCTAATTTAGATTTCCATGTTTTACCGTCATAGAAAAAATGGTAAGGGCCGCTGATCGGTGAGGAAAGCCAGATTTCTTTTACAGATAATTGTTTATTCAGAACAAATACGCCGGATTGGGTAGTAATATTCAATATATCACCATTAATATCAACATCTATATTTCCCGCTGTATCATAATCCTCAATTGTTTGGGCAATAAGGTTAATTATTCTAGTTACTTCTCTTGTAAAGTCTTTTTCGTTTATCATTTATATTTTTACAATAGTTCTAATTTTGTTTATTGCTTTATAACCCATATAAACAGCTAGTCTTTCAATAATAATGTCTTGTTGAAAAGCTATTTCTACTGAGGTAGCAGCATTGCTAACTTCTACCATTAATATATTAATTTTCTTATTTTTATCTCTTAAAGTATTAATTTTTAGCGGTAAGGTGTTCTGGCTATATTTTACTCCAACTATTTTGGGCCAATTGATTATTATATCAGCTAATACCGGATTTTTGTTTTTATAAATTTTATAAATAATTTTATTAACGTTTTCAATTATAGGTTTCATATTATACTGACCTAATTAACGTAACCCCTACGGTTAGTACACCGAGAATAATACAAGTAACAGGATAAAATAGTGATCCTATAGAGAGTAACATAAGAATAAAATTACATTTTATTATTCTTAGTACTACTACTTTATGGCTGAGGCCTTTTTTTACGGCCTTTTGGAAAAAGTGTTGCAAGTGTGGCTGCCAAATCTTTTCCCTTTTTACTAATCTAATTAATAAAGTTAAACTGCCGTCAGCAATATAGTACAAAGATGAGATTACACAGGCAGCAAATAGTCTGTCGCTTCCAGAAGCAACTGTTAATAAGCAAATACCTAGGATAAAACCAAGACTGATGCTTCCTACATCGCCAATAAAAATACTAGCCGGTTGCCAATTAAATAAAATAAATCCACATGACCATCCGAAAATTATAGAAGCTATAGTAATAATTATTCGGACATTCGGAATGATATCATATTTAATAAAGCAAAGAATTAGGATTACTAGCGAAAGATGTATAGATTCGGAAACTGTTATTCCATCAATTCCATCAAGGAAATTATAAATATTTAAAAAAGTTAGCAATGCAAAAGACCCGATAATCAGATCTACATTTAGCGATACTTCGCTGTGAAGAATTTTATGGGGATGAATAAGCCACATAACTGCTAAAACAGAACATATTATATGGATTAATAATCTAAATAATATCGGTACTTCCGCTATATCATCTAAGAATGAAACTAAGGCAATCGGTGCAAATATTAAAATAACCTTCCCAGAATTATATAATTCTCCTAAACAAAAATACTCAAAGGTTGGAAATAATAAACAAAAGGTTATTACGAATGCTAGTCCACCACCTCTGGGAGTAGGCTTGGAATGAACCCTTCTACTGCTTGGTTTATCAATGATATTAAAGCGAGAAGTAATGCTTATAAGCCATTTTACCAGGATTATTGATAATAAAAAGGATGATAAAATAAGTATTGAAAGCGAAAGAAGGTTATTCATAATAACATATTTGTTTTAAAACTGTAATATTCACTCTTTCCGATAATTACATGATCATGCACACTTACATTCACAGCCTTACAAGCATTAACTATTTGTGCTGTTAACTCAATATCTGAGCTAGAAGGTTTTGCGCTTCCGCTCGGATGATTGTGAACGAGAATAATTGCTGTGGCCTCATGTGCTAAAATCCTTTTTATTATTTCTCTCGGGTAAACAGGTGTTTGATCAATAGTACCGCTAGCCATTATTTCATCGGCTATTAAGCTATTTTTTTTATTTAAAAATAAAACACGGAATTGTTCAATCTGCAAGTTACCCATATTAAACTTTAAATATTCAAGTAAAGTTCCCCATGAACCGATAACATTAGTATTTATAACTTGATTCATAAGAACTCTATTCATTAATTCTCTAATTATTTGTAGGCTTATGAAAAAGTTTTGGTTCGTACCTTTAACTTCCGATAATTTTTCTCTCGATGTGTTAACTAAATTATTTAAATTACCAAACTTGCTTAACAATTCTTTTGCTAAAGGTTTTACATCTTTTCTAGGAATAGATGAAAAAAGCATTAATTCAATTAATTCATAATCACTAAAACTACTTGCAGGGTTTTTAAGAAATTTATCTTTTTGACGTTTTCTATGCCCCACATAATGTGGCAATTTCTCATTTGATGTTTGCATATGGGGGATATAGTAAATTTTTCTCTGAAAGTGTGAAAATTTCCACTCCGCTATCAGTGACGCCCACGGTATGCTCGAATTGTGCTGATAAAGATTTATCCCGCGTAGTTACGGTCCAGCCGTCTATCTTGCTCAATATAGTTTCATAACTGCCAGCGTTTACCATAGGTTCAACGGTAAAAAACATTCCTTCTTTTAACATAAGACCGGTCTGGGGTTTGCCATAATGTAGAACCGTAGGTTCATCATGAAATATTTTACCAATACCGTGGCCAGTATAATCCCTTACCACTGAATAATTATGTTTTTCAACATGTTTTTGAATAGCATGACCGATATCTCCGAGTCTTATCCCCGGTTTTATCATTTCTATACCAATCATCATGGCTTCATACGTAACCTGAATAAGCCTTTTAGGTTTAATAGCTACTTCACCGACATAAAACATTCTACTAGTATCTCCATGCCACCCGTCTAATATTACGGTTACATCAATATTAAGTATATCACCTATTTTCAATTTTTTATCTGAAGGTATGCCGTGACACACTACGTGATTTACTGAAGTACATATTGATTTAGGGAAGCCTTTATAGTTAAGAGGAGCTGGTATGCCGTTATTTGCCGTGATAAATTCATAGCATAAACTGTCCAGATAATTTGTTGTTACCCCGGGTTTTACATAATCTGTAATAAAATCAAGCGTTTGAGCAGCTAACTTCCCTGCTGCCCGCATTTTAATAAAGTCATCTTTGTTATGAATTTTTATAGACATTTTTTTGATGCAACCCTTATTTTTATTATGCAGATAGAAAGTATAATTGTTTATCAAAATGAAGTCTAGTGTCAGTTACGGTTAAGCTTTTAATTTTATGGAAAACATAATAATAAAATTACTAATTTTGACTCAACTTAAGGTGAAATAAAAAATGGACATTAAAAGGTGAGTATGTTACCATCTGCTATCATTGGTCATTTTTCTAAAATAGATTTAATCTATTTATGCAGGATTTTAAAACAATTTTTAATAATACTTCATTCTTTTCTAAAGTTAGCCATGAATTAAGAACACCAGTTCATGGAATAAAAGGACTTGCTGAATACCTTCGTAACAATTGGGAAATATTGGATGAAAAAACGAAAAAAACATGCATGAATGATATATTTGAATCCGCCTGTACTCTTGAAGATATTGTAGAGAAATTATTTCAAATAGCTAATTTTAGCGATAATAATATAAATTTTCATTTTGAAAAAGTAGACATAATAAAGGTAGTTGAAGCTGCGGTAGAAAGAAATAATCTTTTTATTACTGATAAAAATTCGGTAAATCTCTTTTTAGAGTGCAAAGATGAAGAAATAAATATTAGTATAGATCAATTTTGGATAAAGCAGTTAGTATCCAATTTGATAAGTAATGCGCTGAAACATTCTCGGGCTAAAAATATTAAAGTTAAAATTAATTCAGAAAAAACAATAAATAGTAAAAATTTGGTAATTTCGGTTATTGATGATGGAGTAGGAGTACCGCCGAAAGAACTCAGCAGTATTTTTGAGGCTTTTAAGCAAAGCTCAAATGTTAACGAATCACTTAAAGGTTCTGGTTTAGGTCTTGCTATATGTAGAGAAATTGTTTTAGCCCATGGGGGAGAAATTTGGGCAACGAATAATGAAACAGGTGGAACTAATATAAGTTTTTCTCTAGCAAGATAGAAAGTGTGAGCTTCATAAATTACTACAAGTAAGACTTACAATATTTAAGAAAACTAAAAAAGAATCTTTTGGATTTCTTGATCCGGCAGGACTTATTATTTATTAGCTAGGATCAAAAAAATCTATAAGAATGAAAAATTATTTGAACAAAATATAAATTAAGTGCTAAGACTGGGTTCATGGTATTTATAGGCCTTTTTGCTTTTAAGGTAAATGTTCAAGTTGTACAAGCACCATCAGTTAATGAGGTTAAAACACACACTTCTCAATTTGATGGCAAAGACACCATTGTTTTATTTGACTTGGATTATGTGCTGATTACCCCACAATATCAAAGTTTAAGGTTTTATTCCAAGAGCATATATGGTTGAGCGATGAAGAGGTAGAGGCTATGCTAAATATAAAGCCTGGCCGGAAATCATAGAGGCATGTACGTATTATATAAATTTCTATAGAGAGAAAGTTGTGAACAAAGAAAGTCCTTTAGAAAAAAATACTATATTATTCGTTGATGATGAGAAAATTTGTCATACTTTGGTTAACCTTGTAATACCTAATTTTACAAAATATAAGGTTATAAATGCTAATAATGGCCAAGAAGCTATTTCTCTTGGTAAGAAATATGCTAATCACATTTGCTTAGTTTTGTCTGATATTATGTTGCCAGATATAAGCGGTTATGAAATATATAAAATTTTTAGGAAAGACGAAAAACTCGCTAATATTCCTTTTATTTTTCAGAGTGGTATTCCATGCCAAGAAACAGAATTGAAAAAGCAGCTGGCAGATGAATCAGTTGAAATAATTTATAAACCTTATGCACAATCTGATTTAATTGAAATAATCACTAAAGTACTAGGTTAATAGGCAAAATTGTTGAAAAAGAACATAATTTAGTTATCATTAATTCTTTTCTAATCTAAATAAATTATAAAGAAGTGTCAAACAACAGATTTTATATTACCACCCCTATATATTATGTTAATGATGTGCCTCATATAGGTCATGCGTATACGAGTCTTGCATGCGATGTAATTGCCAGGTTCATGAAATTAGCGGGTAAAGAAGTTTGGTACTTAAGTGGGACTGATGAGCATGGGCAAAAAGTCGAAAAATCAGCTCTAAATAACGGTCTTTCTCCTCAGGAGTTTACCGATAAAATGTCTGTAAATTTTAGAAATTTGCTAAAAGCATTAAATATTGCAAATTCTGATTTTATTAGAACTACCGAAGAGAGGCACAAGTTAGGGGTAAAGGCGTTTTGGAATAGATTGTACAAAAACGGAGATGTATATCTTGGTAAGTATTCGGGTTGGTATTCTGTTCGAGATGAAGCTTTTTATGATGAATCTGAATTAACCTCCGAAGGATTAGCTCCAACAGGGGCACCGGTTGAGTGGTTAGAGGAACCTAGTTATTTTTTTGCTCTATCAAAATGGCAAAATAAATTATTAGAATTTTACGAGGCAAATCCTGAATTTATAGTACCTAAAACTAGAAGGAACGAAGTGATAAGTTTTGTAAAAAATGGCCTCATGGATTTATCAATTTCAAGAACTAGCTTTAAATGGGGTATTCCTGTTCCGGGAGATGAAAAGCATATAATTTATGTATGGCTTGATGCTTTAACGAATTATATCTCAGCTCTTGGTTATCCAGATAAAACAGGTAATTACAGCAAATTTTGGCCTGCTGATGCTCACGTTGTAGGTAAGGATATTTTAAGATTTCATGCTATTTATTGGCCGGCTTTTTTGATGGCCGCCGGTCTTCCTTTACCAAAATCAATTGTTGCACATGGTTGGTGGACTAATGAGGGACAAAAAATATCAAAATCCCTCGGTAATGTTATCGATCCGTTTAAACTTATTGAAGATTTTGGTCTAGACCAGGTAAGATATTTCCTGATGAGGGAAGTTATATTTGGTAATGACGGGAATTATTCCCAAGATAATTTAATCCAACGGAACAATACTGAACTCTCTAATAAAATTGGTAATCTGATACAGCGTACTTGTTCTTTTATCTTTAAAAATTGTGAACAAAAGATACCTGATGTATCCAAAGAATTTATAGAAAAAATGTATCAGGATACGTTTTTTATTCAATTACAGAGTATTGTTAATGATTCCATAACTCAAATGGAAAATTACAACATTAACGCTGTTCTAGATCATATTATGTACATAACCGAACAATCAAATATTTATATAGATCGGGAAGCACCCTGGAACCTCAAAAACTCGGACCCTCGTAAAATGAATGAAGTTTTATACAGAATCGTTGAAACAGTTAGATATATTGGTATTTTAATGCAACCGTTTATTCCTGATTCCGCAGCAAAAATTTTAGATCAACTGAGTGTTCCAGAGGGTAATCGCAATTTTAGGCATTTAACCCAAGAGTTTGCCATTAAACCTTGTACTAGAATAAGCGAGCCACGGCCGATTTTTCCAAGGTTAGAAATAAGGAATTAATGGGAAAAATATATGATCTTGGTAGATTCACATTGCCATCTAGATATGCTCGTAGGCTATGATTCACATGATAATATAATTAAACGTGCTATTGAGTCAAATGTACATTATATGCAGACAATTTGTACAAGACTTGAAGATTTTCCTAAAATTTTGGTTATTGCAGAAAATTATAGAAATGTGTTTGCCTCAATTGGCATCCATCCAAGTGAGGTAAGGGAAGTAATAAGTGCTTCAGAATTAATTAACCTGGCTAAAAACGATCGAGTGGTAGGGTTGGGAGAAACAGGGTTAGATTATCATTATAATAAGGATACTACGCAGCAAAAACTTCAGAAACAGTCTTTTGAAGAACATATTAAAGCTTCTTGTGAAAATAAATTACCGATTATAGTTCATACGCGAGAAGCTGAAGAAGATACGTATGATATAATAGCTTCATACAAAAAAACTTTCAATTTTCCTGGTCTTATCCATTGTTTTACAGCTTCAGAAAGATTTGCTCGAAAAATACTAGATCTTGGTTTCTATATTTCAGTTGCTGGAATTGTCACTTTTAAAAATGCTGATGAATTAAGATCTATTATCAAATTTATACCTTTAGATAGGCTTCTGGTCGAGACTGATTCCCCATACCTTACCCCGGTTCCTCAGAGAGGTAAAACAAATGAACCTTCTTACGTAAAATATGTTGCAGAAGTGATTTCTAATTTAAAAGGAATAACGTTTGAGGAATGTGCAAAACAAACTACCGATAATTTTTTTACCCTGTTTAATAAAGCTTCTAGATTTAAGGATTTGTCCAGTGAGATAATTGGGAATAGTTGAGATTTAAACTCATAAAATAAATAAGTTAAACCTCAACACCGCAAAAATTTATTATGTTTTACATTTTGTCCATAGGAGTAACACCTATCAGCTCAAATCCACTAGCTATTACTTTTCTTATACTTTCAACTAAAGCTAATCTTGCTGCTGTTAATTCTGGATTATCCTCTATATTAAAACGATAATCGTTATTTTCTTTACCGAGATTCCAGATAGAGTGAAATCTAGAGGCAATATCGATTAAATAATAGGCAATTTTTTGCGGTTCCCGTGTTATGGCAGATGATGACAAGATCTTTGGCCAAGAAGCAAGAAGTTTGATTAACTGGATTTCTTCTTCTGAATTAAGAAGCGAGAGGTTAAACTCTCTCTTTGTAAAAATTTCATAAGCTAAAGGAAGAGTTTCTTTTGCTTTTGCTAAAATCGATTTAGCCCGGACATGGGCATATTGTACATAAAATACAGGGTTATCTTTTGACTGTTCTTTAACTTTTGCAAAATCAAAATCTAAGGTGACGTCATTTCTGCGGGTGAGCATAATAAAGCGGATAATATCTTTACCAACTTCATTTATTACATCGCTAACAGTCATGAAATTCCCACTTCTTTTTGACATTTTAATCGGTTCAGTTCCCTTTACAAAATTCACAAGCTGACTAGTGCGAATGTCACTTTTTACTTTACCTTGACTTAGAGCTTCAATAACAGCTTTTATGCGTTTAACGTAGCCACTATGATCAGCTCCCAATATATAAATTAAATACTCAAAACCTCGATCTATTTTATCTTTTGCGTAAGCAAAATCTGCAGCTAAATAAGACCATGAGCCGTCGCTTTTTTGGATAGGTCTATCTTGATCGTCACCATAATTAGAAGACCTCAGCAATAATTGTTCTTTCTCTTGCCAATTTTCATCTATTTTTCCTTTAGGTGGCGGTAGAGTACCGTAATATATTAATCCCATTTTAGTTAGAGTTGCGACTGCTTCATCTATTTTACCAGTATCATGCAAGCTTTGTTCGGAAGTAAAAACATCATGTTTAACTCCCAGTTTTTCAAGATCTAGCTTAATTAATTCTAACATTTCAGAAACTGCAATTTTTCTAAGCTTCTGGCGCATTGAAGCCTCATCCATGTCAAGAAGTTTAGAGCCATAATCTGCTGCTAGTTTTTTGCCTAATACAGCTAGATACTCTCCTGGATAAAAGCCTTCAGGGATTATGGCTTTTTCGCCGTTTAAAGCTTCTTTATAACGGATCAGTAAACTATCCGTTAATGTCTCAATTTGTGAGCCAGCATCATTTACATAGTATTCCTTAGTAACTTCGTAACCGCATTTTTTTAAAATATTTGCCAGGGCATCTCCATAGACCGCTCCTCTGGCATGACCTATATGCATTGGGCCAGTTGGATTGGCAGAAACATATTCAACGTTTACTTTTGTTCCGTTACCGACATTAACTTCCCAAAAATCTTTGTTATTATTAAGTATGCTTTTAATACAATCGTGCCATTTTTCTGCCTTTATAGTAAAATTAATGAAGCCAGGGCCTGCAACTTCTATATGGGCAACATACGGTATATCGGCTAGTAATTCCTTGAATTGAATAGCTATTTCTCGAGGGTTTTCACCGGTTCTTGCAGCAATTAGCATAGCTATATTAGTTGAGATATCGCCGTTTAACGGATCCTTAGGAGCTTCTAAGGTGGCTTGATTCCAAATTTCTGAATCTGTACAGATTCCTAAGCATCTATTTTTAAGATCACTTCCTAATTCCTTAAATATATTCATAGATCAGCATTTGCAAATTTTAAATTGTAAAATGATTGATATTGTTTTATTGCGTATCTATCAGTCATACCAGCTATATAATCGGCTATTATAGACATTTCTGAATTATTTACATCATCTTTTATCATCTGGCGCCAGCTAAAAGGTAGTAAGTTTATATTTTCGGCATATAATTTAAAAAGACTTTTAATAATGTCCTGACATTGCAATGTAACAGCTACAACCCTATGATGTCTGTAAACTTTTCTAAACAAGAAGTCTTTTATTAGTTTTACCTCGTTAACAGTATTTTCGGTAAATTCTACTAATGGACGACCTAAATTACGTATATCCGATTCTGTTTCAATTTTAAGTGTTTTAATATTATTTCTTGTCTGTGATAAAAGACTGTTTATCAAGTGATGGGTTAACTTGCGTGCTACTTCGTAAATTAATCGTGCTTTATCTATATTTTTATACGTGTGTTTAATACTATGTATGTATTCAGCTATAAATTCTATCTCTTCAAGATCTTGATAAGTTATTATCTCGGCCCCTATACTATCCTCTAAGTCGTGAGTAATGTAAGCTATATCATCCGAAAGAGAGGCAATTTGAGCTTCGGCAGAAGAATATTTTTTTAACTCAAGATTGTGCAGAGCATCGTAATCAGCAATATATTTTGAGAGGTCTTTAGAGGTAAGGGGGCCGTTATGTTTTATGATTCCTTCTAATACTTCCCAGGTTAAATTCAATCCATTATAGGCTGCATATTTGTTCTCTAAATGCGTTAAGATCTTAAAGGAGTGAGCATTGTGTGAGAATCCGCCATAATCTTTCATACATTCATTTAAAGCTTCTTCACCAGCATGGCCAAAAGGTGAATGGCCGAGGTCATGGGCAAGTGCCACTCCTTCTGCTAAATCATCAGATAAATTAAGAGCCTTACATAATGACCTTGCAATCGACGATGCTTCTATAGAATGCGTAAGACGGTTTCTATAATGATCTCCTTCATGGTTAACAAATACTTGCGTTTTATATTGTAGCCTTTTAAAAGAATTAGAGTGAATTATACGATCTCTATCTCTTTCAAATTCATTTCTATACGGGGTAGGCTTTTCTGGATATATTCTTCCTCTTGTTTTTTCTGGGATACACGCATATTTTTCGAGCATTCTTTTTCTCTCGTTATTTTACTAAAGATACAGCTAGAATATATTAGGATAAAATTTCATATTCAATTGCTTTCTTTTTTTATTTAGATTTAAAGCTGTAGGTAATTAATATATTTGAGGATACTTTTCTAAAATTTGTTCGATTATTGCCTTGGCTATAGGAACAGCAGCTTTTCCTCCTCCTCCTCCGTGGTCATAATATATTGTTATGGTATATTTAGGATTATTTGAAGGTGCGTAACCAACAAAAATAGCGTGATTTCTTCGATTCCATGCTATGTCAGATCTGCTAAGGTCATCATTAGTATTTTTTTTGGCTACTACTTGAGCAGTACCAGTTTTACCAGCCATATGCAACGTGCTGTGGTTCAATCTTCCTGCATAACCGGTTCCACCTAATGTGTTAACGGTACTATATAAGGCTTCTTTTACAAAAGCTATATGTTCCTTTTCAAGATCAAGCTGAATATATTCCCTCTCAGATTTAGCAACTTTAGGAATATACAATTTACCGTCTGTAGCTATAGCAGTTATGAATCTCGCTAGTTGTATAGGTGTGCATAATAAAAACCCTTGTCCAATTGATAAATTAAAGGTGTCTCCTAGTGACCATTTGCTATTAAATTGTTTTTTTTTCCACTCTAGAGTCGGCACAAATCCTGTAAGCTCAGATGGTAAATCAATACCGGTATTTGATCCAAAACCAAATTTTTGCGCTAGATTGATAATTTTTTGTGGACCTATAATTTTTGCAATTTCAAACATATAAATGTTACAGGAATATTTTATTGCATCATGCATATTTAAGGAGCCATGGCCAGTTTTTTTTCCGCATCTAAAACCATTCCCTCCTAGTGCTGGACCTCCATTGCAATTTATAGTATGAGAAGGCTTTATTCCTGCTTCCAGAGCGGCGAGGATCGTAATTATTTTAAATATTGATCCCGGAGGGTAAAGACTATGGATTGTTTTGTTTATTAATGGTTTATGCGGGTTTTGGATTAACTCGGACCAATATTTATTTGATAAAAAATTAAAATTATTAGGATTATAAGAAGGCGTTGAGGTAGAAACTAGAATACTACCGTCCTGGCAATCCATTATAATGGCACTACAACCTTTGGAATTTAAGTATGGTGTAATATTTTTTTGTAATTCTGCATCTATATTTAGATATAGATCAGTACCTGCTAAAGGTTTACTTTCTGATAGTTCTCTTACATATTTACCGTGTACGTTAACTTCAATCTGTTTATAACCGAAATTTCCCCGTAATGTTTCTTCATAAAATTTCTCTACTCCGTTTTTTCCAGTCCTAAAATTTTCTTCTACAAAAGCCAAATCATTTTTTTCGTTTTTTTCAATTCGGCCCATGTAACCAAGTAAGTGGGCCGTATTTTCGGCATATTTATAAAATCTGATATTGCCTGTATCAACAAAAAGTGATTTTAAAATTTCCTTGCGTTCCTCTATTATTGAAACTTGGTGCCAGTCTAGATAATCCATTATTAATACAGGGATTCTTCTACCTGCTCTTCTTACTCTATTATTAACTTCTTTTATTTGATCAGTATCTAATTCGAGCAGCTGTATGATATCTTTTAATTCTTCCTCAAAAGATGGACTGATATTTTTATCTAGTAACAACCTGAAACAAATATTGTTTTTAGCAATTAATTTCCTATGCCTGTCGTAGATTTGCCCTCTACTAGGTAAAAGGATGATCATTCTTACTCGGTTTTGATCCGAAAGTGTTTTGTACTCATTTTTCTTGAGGAATTGCATATAAAACATTCTGCCTACCAGCAGAAGTAAAAAAGCAAATTTACCTACTCCGATGATAAAAGTACGCCTCGAAATAAGCTGTCCTTTAATAGTATTTTTATCCAGCATATCTGGTTAATGCAGTAAGAGGTTTGTGGATTAGAAATCGTAATATTGGGTATGAAAATATTGTTGTTAAATAATAAAAATAAATTGAAAATCCTTCTAACCCGTAATTATTTTTTGTTAGAAAAATTATATATCTAAAGCCGATAATGACTCCACTATATGCATAAAAAATTAAGACATTTGTAATTTCATCCTTTAGAATAAACCATCGGCTTATATAGTTTAATAAAATATTTGAAGTAATAAAAATAAATGAATTAAGACCCACGGGTAGTTGATATACATGATCTAAGATGATACCAATAATAAATAACATCCAGTACCTAACATTAGTATAAGTCGAAAAATAATAAATAATTACTACATCTAGGGCAGGAAAAATCTGGCCAAATATATCAATTAATCCTAGTTTATAGAGTTTTAACGGTACTAAACAAATTAAAAATATATAAGTTCCTAAAATAAGTACTAATAATAATTTGATCGGTAATTTATACATAATTAATTACTATGGAAGTTAGTATGTTGATGTAAGCTCGCGTTCATAATTAAACCAAAACTGATAAGCATTGATACCATCATTGTGCCACCATATGAAATAAAAGGTAATGGCACTCCTACTACTGGCAACATACCCATTACCATTCCTATATTAATAAATATGTGGCTAAAAAATATTGATGTTAATCCTATTACCATTAACTTCGTAAATATTGGCTTAGTGTTAATAGCAATGGCTAACGAACTGAGGATTAGCATAAAATATAATATTATTAGAATTAAACCCCCGACAAACCCAAGTTCCTCCGTTAGAAAAGAAAAAATAAAATCAGTGGTATATTCCGGTAAAAAATTTAAATGGCTCTGGGTACCATTTAACAATCCTTTTCCCCAGAATCCTCCTGATCCTATCGCTATTTTTGATTGGATAATATTATAGCCTGCTCCAAGCGGTTCTCTATCAGGATTTAAAAAAATTAATACCCGGTTCTTTTGATAGTTATGTAATAGACTCCACAGAATCGGTAGTAAGGTTAAACTTCCAATACCAGCTATAACAAAATATAATTTTTTAACTCCTGCGGCAAAAAAAATAATAGTTGCAACTATTAAGGTAATTATTCCTGTTCCAAGGTCTGGTTGTTTTATAATTAAAAATGTAGGAACTAGTACTCCGATTATAGGAGGAATTAGATTGTAAATAGAAGAAATGTTTTCTTCGCTAGTATTATGAAAATATCTAGCAAGCATTAGAACTATAGCTATTTTAGATGGTTCTGAGGGTTGGATGTGAAATACCCCAAGGTCTATCCATCTTGTAGCACCCATAGCTGTTTTACCGATGATTGCTACTGCGATCAAAAATAATAAAACAAAAAAATATATAAAATACGAGCATTTATGGATAAATCTAGTGTCAACCATAGAAATTATTAAAGCTAAGGGCATAAAAATCGAAAAAATTATTATTTGCCTATATGCCCAAGGTTCTATCGCTCCCCCCGCAGCAGAGTAAAGAATTATAAAACCGTAAATACAAATAGTTGTTATTAAAAATGGTATGGAAAAAGGTATTTTTTGTAACTTAGCTACAAATTTTTCTTTTGTAGAGTAACTCATTCGCTATTTTTTTCCTTTAGTATAAACGATTTTGGATTTTGGGAAAATGATTTTTACACTTGTTCCCTTTCCATATGTACTCTCTATATTTAAAATTGCTTCATGAGCAGCCAGTAGCATTTTAACTATAGGCAATCCTAATCCATAAGATCCACCTTTTTGGTAATCTTGTCTATGAATGGTACCATACTTACTTAAGGCAACAGGGATCTCTTCTGGTTTCATTCCTATTCCTTGATCTATGATCGTGATTAACATTTGACCTTTATCCATTTTTACGGATATGTGAATAGCAGTATTTTTACTGGAGTATTTAATACTGTTGCTGATTAAATTGTCTATTACCTGAGTCATCCTCTTCTTATCACAAATAACTAAAGGCAAATTTGGTTCAAAATCAGTTATTATAGAGATATTTTTTTTGCCTAAGTAGAATTCTGCGACTCGAATTATTATATCCTGTATTTTATTTAAAGAATTGACTATTTTAAACTGACCTTCAATTATTTGATTCTCATCTAAAATATCAGTAATAAAATCCAAGATTATTTGGGCATTCTGGTGTATTCCTTCAACATATTTGGTATATTCTGCCGGAATCTTTCCAAATAACTCTTTGGACATAATTTCTGAACCAGTCACAATAAAACCTAAAGGAGACCTTATTTCGTGAGCTGTAAAAGCAAGGAAATCAGTTTTGGCTTTGGTTGCATTGTTTGCTAAGATAGTAGCCTGCTCAGCTTTTGCCCTAAGAGAAGTTTCTCTTTTATAAATTGCAATAATAATTATTAAACAGAACCCGGCTAGGAAACCGACTTCCAGAAACCTTTTAGTAAGAGTCTGAACTATGTTGTTCTTTATAAAATCATTGTCAATATTAATAATAACTGTAAAAGGAAAATCTTCTACTGGTTTTATAAAATAATTTAATCCATTTGCCATATCAAGATATGAATAGTCTTGAAAGAGGGATGCCAAATTACGGTTTTGTTTCTCTAATGCTTGTAACAATTGAGGTGCCAGATTATTATTAGCATCGACTATTTTATCTATTACCGGCTTGGATTTAGCTACAATATCAAAATCTTTATCAACTATTATAAAATTGACACTTGCTTCTTTCTTCCGATTATTTAAGTTTTGTACTAAAGTATCAATGTCATAACTTAAAACTACTGCTCCAATAAAATTTTTTGTTAACTTATCAAATATTGGATTAACTAATTTTAAACTATAACTATCAGGAGTTTTATTAATACGAAAATCTACATAACTTTTGATCTTTTTGTTTTGCTCAATCTTGTGTACTATATCTTCTACGAAATATAGTTTTTTTGGATTCGCCGCAATACCTTCAGTACTTGTTACTAATTCTAAATATTCGTTATTAGCCCAGCTATATTTGCGCCATCCAAATAGCGAATTAAAATGTTTAGAGAGAAAAGATGTTTTTAGAGTTTTTCTAATGTGGACTAAATCTGTAGGATTTGCTTTTATATTTCTACCTATTAGTTTTATAAAGTATTTAGAATAACTTAACTGGCTCGAAAAAACTGTTTTTAATGAGTTAGCCTCGGCAGCCATTCCTTTTAATAAGGCAGATTTTTCATTCGAATATATCCGAATGAAATTTACCAAAGTTAAAATAATTACCATAGTGATAACAATAAACGTAATTATTTGGATATTTACATTATAATCATTTTGTGGGCTTTCAATGTTATCCTGGTCAAAACTCATAAATTATTTTTAATTGCTGGGTTTATACTGTAAAATGATCGAAATTTAATTTAGTTTACTTGGAATATGAAATTATCATTATTTAATACACTTACAAGAAAAAGAGAAGTTTTTAATCCATTAGATATAAATTTGATCAAAATGTATGTTTGTGGTCCGACAGTTTACGATCATCCTCATATTGGTAACGCACGGTCTACAGTAGTATACGATATTTTATATAGAATCCTAATAAAACTGTACGGCTCAAGTAATGTTTTATATGTGAGAAATATTACTGATATCGACGATAAGATTATAGATAGGGCCTATAGACTAAATATTCCAATACCTGAGTTAACAAGACAAACTATTACTGATTATAATGAGGATATGGAGTATCTCGGTTGCTTAAGACCTACTCAAGAACCGAAAGCTACAGATTATATTCCTCAAATGATTGATATAATTCAAAAACTGTTAGATATGGGTTTTGCATATGAAGCTAACGGCCATGTTTATTTTAATGTTGGTAGAGCAAAAAATTATACCGCACTTTCAGGTAGAACTTTAGAAGAAATGAGAGAAAGCGGAAGGATTGAAAGTGATACCAATAAAAATAATCCCGAAGATTTTGTTCTTTGGAAACCGGCGAATGAAAAAGATGACGAGTCAGCTAAATTTATGAGCCCATTTGGTATAGGAAGGCCTGGGTGGCATATAGAATGCTCGGCAATGAGCCATGCATTCCTTGGCTCTACATTTGATATCCATGGTGGGGGAATAGATTTGATTTTTCCTCACCATACCAATGAAATTGTGCAAAGTTGTTCAGCTTTTTCTGGTTCTGAATATGCGAGGTACTGGGTACATAATGGTTTTTTAACCGTTGATAATGAGAAAATGAGTAAATCTATTGGTAACTTTATAACAGTTAAAGATCTTAGGGATAAGCAAATAAAAGGTGATATTATCCGCCTCGTATTAATTAGCGCCCATTACCGCAAACCTTTAGATTACAATAAAAAGGTACTTACCGATGCCGAAAAAATGCTCAATTATTGGTATCGAATAATTGAGGAGTTATTTCTTGATACTGAGGAGATAGCAAGATTGAATTTCGTAGATATAGATATTCCTAAAATATTTTTTGATAGCTTGTTAGATGATTTAAATACCCCCCTGGCTATTAAATTAATTAATGATTTTGCTAAAGAATCCCATAAAACCGATGATTATAAAGCTAAAATAGTCGCAGCTAAAAAAATGATGTATTGTGCTCAGTTTTTGGGTTTAATTCGTTTAAATTGCAACAATTGGTTTAAAGGTGGCCTTGACCATAATTTTATTGCTCAATTAATCCAACAGAGGTCAAATGCTAAAAAACTAAAGAACTGGCAACTAGCTGATCAAATAAGGAGTAATTTACTTGAGCTTGGTATCGCTATAGAAGATAAACATGACGGTACGACTATTTGGAAAAAGGTTAATAAAAGTTAAATCTAAAATACAAGTCGAAAATAATACTTGAAAAATCTCTTAAAAATTCTATAAATAATGCTCTAATTCCAACAACGAATACAGGTTAAATTATGGCAATAGAATATACTTTTTCAATTATAAAACCAGATGCAACTAAAAGAAATCTAATAGGAAAAATAAATTCTTATCTTGAAAGCGCAGGTTTAGAAATTGCAGCTCAAAAAATGGTTAAATTAACAAAGGAACAGGCAGAAGAGTTTTATGCTGAACATAAAGCGCGGCCATTTTTTCCAGGGTTAATAGAATACATGATTTCTGCCCCTGTTGTGTTACAAGTTCTAAAAGCAGAAAATGCGGTAGCTAAAAATAGAGAAATAATGGGTGCTACTAATCCGGCAGATGCAGCAAAAGGGACTATAAGAAAAGATTTTGCCTTAGATATAGAGGCTAACAGTATTCATGGTTCTGATAGTATTGATAGTGCTAAGAAAGAAATCGCTTTTTTCTTTAAAAAAGAAGAAATTTTGAAATAATGTTTCACGTGAAATGAAAGATTTTGATGTAATTATTGTAGGGGGTGGACATGCTGGTTGTGAAGCTGCTGCAGTAGCTGCACGTGCCGGAAGTGCTACTTTGTTAATTACTTTCAAGCCAGAAAATTTAGGTGAAATGTCATGTAATCCTGCTATAGGTGGAGTGGGCAAGGGAACTTTAGTGAAGGAAATAGATGCTCTTGACGGTATAATGGCAAGGGTCATAGACAAAGCGGGCATACATTACAAGATGCTTAATGAAAGCAAAGGTCCTGCTGTATGGGGACCCAGGGCTCAAGCTGATAGATCATTGTATAGAAAAACAATGTTTGCTACCTTGAGTAATTATAATAATTTAACTATTATATATGATTCTGTTGAAGATATAATAATTAAGGGTGGTAAGGTAACAAGTGTAGTAACTAGAAAAACTGGTAATATTAATTGTTCTTCAATCGTCTTAACAACAGGAACTTTCTTATCTGGTCTAATTCATATCGGGCAGACAAAGATACCTGCAGGTAGAGTAGGAGAAGAGCCATCCTACGGTTTATCAAAAACTCTTCGTAATAATAATTTTACGGTAGGAAGGCTGAAAACCGGTACTCCGCCAAGAATTGATGGTAGAACTATTGATTATAGTAAAGTTGAAGTTCAACCTGGAGACTTGTTGCCTAGGCCATTTTCTGAACTTACTGATAAAGTTGAAGTTCCTCAAACCAATTGTTACATTACAAGGACTACTAGTTTTACGCATCAAATTATTAGAGATAACCTGCATTTATCCGCTATGTATTCTGGCCAGATTGAAGGTATAGGGCCTAGGTACTGTCCTTCCATAGAAGACAAAATAGTTAAATTTGCTTCTAAAGAAAGCCATCAAATTTTTCTAGAACCGGAAGGACTAAACGATCACACGGTTTATCCCAATGGTATTTCTACATCCTTACCTGAAAACGTTCAAATTGAAATTTTAAAATCAATTCCAGGTTTAGAAAATGCAAAAATGATTAGACCTGGCTATGCTATTGAATATGATTTTGTAGATCCTAGAGAGCTTTTAGTTACATTAGAAACAAAAAAAGTAAAAGGGTTATTTCTAGCGGGCCAAATAAATGGTACTACTGGTTATGAAGAAGCTGCTGCTCAAGGGATAATAGCTGGAATTAATGCTGCATTTTCTGCTCAAAATAGAGGAAAATTTACTCTAACACGAGCCGATGCATATATAGGAGTTATGATTGATGACCTTATAAATTTCGGTACAGTTGAGCCGTATAGAATATTTACCTCTCGTTCTGAATATAGGCTTACTTTAAGAAGTGAGAATGCAGATGTTAGACTTACTCCTTTGGCCATAAGTGCTGGTATTGTTTCTGATTTTAGGAAAAATAAATTTGAAGAAAAAATAGGTAGAATAGAAAAATTAAAGAATAAACTCGATAAGCTTAGTCTCACAACTAGCGAACTTCAAAAAAAAGGGCATACCATAGCACAAGATGGTTCTCATAAAACGGCTTTTATGTTACTCGGTTTACCAGAGTTCGGACTAGAAAAAACTTTACAATTCTTTCCGGAGTTAAAAGAAGAAAATATTAATCATTTGAAATACCATGAAACTGAATCAAAATATTCTTCTTATTTAAAAAGGCAATCAGCCGATATAAAGCTTTTTATGCAAGAAGAAAATCTAGAAATTCCTCAGGATATTGATTATAATGCTATTAAGAGTTTATCTGTAGAAATTAGAGAAAAACTCAATTTTCATAAACCAAGCTCAATAGGTGCAGCACGCAGGATATCAGGTGTTACCCCTTCTGCTCTTACTACTGTGATAATTTACTTAAAAAGTAAACATAATAAATGATGGTTGATAATTTAAATGTTTCACGTGAAGTAACCCACGCTCTGCTAAATTATCAAAATTTATTACTTAAATGGAATAAGGCAATCAATTTAATATCAAGGAATTCTCAGAAAGATATCTGGGAAAGGCATATTTTAGATTCTTTGCAATTGCTAAAATATATTGATTTTTCAGATAAGATCATAGATATTGGTTCCGGAGGAGGATTTCCGGGTATTGTTTTATCTATTTGCGGAGTAAAAAATACAGTACTTATAGAATCTGATAAAAAAAAATCAGTTTTCTTAGCCCAAGCTTCTAAATTATCTTCAAATAAAATTATTATAGTAGACGAAAGAATAGATGAAAAATTTAATATGAATTGCGATATTCTAACCTCAAGGGGATTTAGTAGTGTAACTAATATACTTGGAGTAACTGAAGGAATAAAAATACAAAAAAAAATGTTATTGTTGAAAGGTAAGAATTATGAAAAAGAAATAACAGAAGCTCAAAAACATTGGGTATTTGACTTTAATCTTCATAACAGCATCACTTCGGGGGAAGGTAAGATCGTTGAAATATTTAACATAAAAAAATTACTATGAAGGCAAGGGTTATCTCAGTCGTGAATCAAAAAGGAGGGGTAGGCAAAACCACGACAGCAGTAAATTTATCTACTATTTTTGCTGTTATGGATAAAAAGGTTTTAATTGTTGATATCGATTCACAAGGTAATACTAGTAGCGGCCTTGGAATAAAGCAGACTGAAAGAAAAATTACCTCTTACAATGTATTTAGCGGATTAAATTCTATAAGGGATGCTATTCTTGCTACAGAAGTACCTAATCTATCAATCGTGAGTGCGAATACAAATCTAGCAGCGATTGAGCTCGACCTAATACAGCTTAAAAATTATGAAAATATTTTACTAGAAAAACTTGAAGAAATAAAAAATGACTTTGATTATATAATTATTGATTGTCCTCCTTCTCTTGGTTTGATTACGTTAAACGCTTTGGTAGCCTGTGATGAGGTTTTAATACCGATGCTTTGCGATTTTTATTCGCTCGAGGGATTAAGTCATTTATTAAAAACTATAGAAATTGTAGAAAAAAAAATGAATCCCGCGATAAAAATAGGTGGTATTTTATTTACAATGTATGATAAAAGGAACAAGTTAACGGAGCAGGTAGAAAATGATGTAAGGACATGTCTTGGTAAACTAGTTTATAAAACCACAATACCAAGAAATGTTAAGGTTTCAGAAGCTCCTTCTCATGGTAAAGCTGCAATAATCTATGATTATAAATGTTCTGGTTCAAGAGCTTATATAGATCTTGCCAAAGAAATTATCGATAGTGAAGTAAATAAAGAGATTAAGTTGGTTTAAGAGAAGAGGTAAACATGCAAAATAGGGTGTTAGGAAGAGGATTATCATCTTTACTGAAAGAGGAAATTTTACCGGTAGATACAGGATTTACTACAAACAACCTCTTGAATATTGACCAAATTGAAGTAGGAAAATATCAACCACGTAAAAATTTTAATGAAGAAAAATTACGAGAGTTAGCCAATTCAATAATAAGTAATGGATTAGTGCAGCCGATAATAGTTAGTGCGCCCGTTAACGGTAAATATCAAATTATAGCGGGGGAAAGAAGGTATAGAGCGTGTAAAATAGCCGGTTGGACAGAAATTCCTGTAATAATTAAAAATTTATCCAATAAAGAGATCCTTGAAATTGCTCTCATTGAAAACATCCAACGTGAAGAATTAACCGCCATAGAAGAAGCAGAAGGATATGAGAGGTTAATAAAAGAGTTTGGTTATACTCAAGCAGAGTTAGCAGATGCGGTTGGTAAAAGCCGTAGCCATGTAGCAAATTTATTAAGGCTAAATAGCTTACCCGCGTCTATTAAGCTTATGGTTAATAATGGCCAACTCAGTATGGGACATGCAAGATGTTTGATAGGCCTTGATAATGCGGAAGAACTAGCAGGTAAAGTTATAGCCAATGATTTAAATGTCCGTCAAACCGAGGAACTAACTAGAAAAAATGAAATTTCACGCCGGATAAAAAAACAGAAACTTGAAAATAATATAGACTCGGGAGTAGATAATGACTTTATAATCTTAGGTCAATCACTTAGTGAGAAATATGGGGTAAAAGTTGTGGTAGAAAATTCATGGAACGGTGGTAAAATATCCTTTCACTACTCAAATCTTGAAGAACTTGATTCAATCTTAACAAAAATCAACTGAATATGAAAATATTTTTAGATAGTGTAGATTTAACTGAAATAAAAAAATTGAATGATTATGGCGTCATTGATGGTATTACTACCAATCCTACTCTGATGTCTTCTGTGTCAATGGATTTTACAGAAGTTATTTCTAAAATTACTGCTATTGTGAAAGGAGATATTAGTATAGAAGTGGCATCTAATGATTATGCTAGTATGATTGTAGAAGGAAATAAAATTCTAGAAATAAATGATAATTTAGTAATTAAACTTCCTCTGACCTGGGATGGTATAAAGGCTTGTAATTATTTCGCAAAACAAAATATTAAAGTAAATATGACTTTATGTTTTTCTTTGAATCAGGCATTATTAGCAGCTAAATCCGGGGCAACTTATGTTTCTCCTTTTGTCGGTAGGCTGGAAGATATCGGTAAAGATGGAGTAGGGCTGGTTGCTGATATAAGAACAACATATAATAATTATGGAATTAAAACAGAAATCCTTGCTGCCTCAATTCGTACCCTTAAACACATAGAACAAGTAGCACTTTGTGGAGCTGATGTAGTAACTGCACCGGCTAAGGTCTTGTCCGAAATGATTAGCCATCACTTAACTGATGTAGGTCTGAAGAAATTTAACGAAGATTGGGCAAGATCTAGAAAAAAAATTTAAATTAACTATCAAGAGAATAAATAATGTCTTATCAATATGTTTATGTTATGAAAGGCTTAAGCAAGTCTATCAACGGTAAAGAAATTCTAAAAGAAACCTGGTTATCATTTTTACCAGGGGCCAAGATTGGCATAATAGGGCATAACGGTGCTGGTAAGTCTACCCTCCTTAAGATTATGGCTGGTCTTGATAAAGAATATGAGGGAGAAGCTTTCGTTGCTGAAGGAATAAAAATTGGTTATTTGTCTCAAGAACCTCATTTAGATCCTGAAAAAAATGTTTTTGAAAACATTATGGAGGGATTAAAAGAGAAAACAGCTCTGCTTGATGAATTTAACGAGGTTAGTAATAGGTTTGCCGAAGAAATGTCGGATGATGAAATGAATGATTTACTTGCACCTCAGGCAGATTTGCAAGAAAAAATAGATATATGTGACGGTTGGGGGATTGAGAGAGAAGTAGAGATTGCTATGAACGCTTTGTGGTGCCCTGCTAAAAATGCCAATATAAATCAAATATCAGGAGGCGAAAAACGTCGAGTGGCTTTATGTAAATTACTGCTAGAAAAACCTGATATGATTCTACTAGATGAACCGACTAACCATTTAGATGCAGAATCAGTATCTTGGCTGGAAACATATTTAAAAGAATATAAAGGTACAGTGGTTGCAATTACCCACGATCGTTATTTTTTAGATAATGTTGCAGAGTGGATATTAGAAATTGATAGAGGTAATTGCGTACCTTGGCATTCCAATTATTCAGACTGGCTAAAGCAGAAACACGAAAAAATCAGCAAAGAAGAAAAGGAAGAAGGAGATAGATCAAAACAATTAAAAAAAGAATTGGAATGGGTGCAAGCTTCTCCAAAAGGACGTCAGGCAAAAAGTAAAGCCAGGATAAATGCTTATCAAGAACTGCTTAATAAGAAAAGGGATGAAGTTAACGGAACTGCCCAAATTATCATACCAAATGGACCAAGACTGGGAGAGTTAGTTATTGAGGTTGAAAATTTATCGAAAAAATTTGGTGATAAGGTACTACTTTCCGATTTTAGTTTTAGAGTTCCCCCGGGAGCGATTGTTGGTATAATTGGTCCTAACGGTGCTGGTAAATCCACGTTGTTTAATATTATAACTGGTAAAATACAGGCTGATAGTGGAAAAGTTAATATAGGCGATACTGTTAAACTTGGTTATGTAGATCAGTCAAGAGACCACTTAGACGATAATAAAACAGTGTGGGAAGAAATATCGGAAGGATTAGAAGTTTTAGAACTAGGAGGTATGTCAATCAAAAGCAGAGCTTATTGTTCAGCTTTTAATTTTAAAGGTGGTGCTCAACAAAAAAAGGTAGGACAGTTATCAGGAGGAGAAAGAAATAGGGTTCACCTCGCTAAATTGTTAAAATCCGGTGCTAATGTTATTCTACTGGATGAACCGTCAAATGATCTAGATGTGGATACTTTAAGAGCTTTAGAAGATGCTATCCTTGATTTTGCTGGTTGTGTTTTTGTAATAAGTCACGACCGGTGGTTTTTAGACCGAATAGCTACCCATATTATTGCTTATGATAAAGATGGAAGTGCTTCATGGTTTGAAGGAAACTATGAAGATTATCATAATTACGTTACCAACTATATGGGAGAAGACTCCAGAAATCCAAAATATAAGCATAAAAAATTGGTATAAGAAACAGTATTATGCTATCTGTAATGAGCTTGAAAATCTTTCGCTTTTTTGCTTAGTAAATAAATAACAATACAGTTTGGTGATTAGAATGCTAAAATACACTTATTTGTCATGCTGGTTACTGTTAGTTAATTGAAAATCTTTCAATATAGATTAATAAATAAACTAGCTCCAAAATAAATAAAAATGATTAAAGATAAGGAAATATTATATTATGCTGGGGTAGATTTAAACATTGCTAATGCCTGTTCTTTACACGTTTTAGGTATTGTTAATGGAATGGCTAACTTAGGTTACAAGGTAACCGTAATTCTTCCGAAACCGACGAAAGAAATTCATAACCCTTTTTTTTATAACTCTCCTAATTTAAATTATATCTTTCATTATAACCCAATTTTACGTCCTCGCTTTTTAGGTGCATTATTTGCGATTTGGCCAATATTTAAGGTTTTAATAAAAAAACGCCCTCAGTTTTTTTATCTTAGGATGTCTTTTTTAAGCTTTATCCTTCTGTTAATATCAAGGATTATGAAAGTAAGGACTATTACTGAACATAATGGTTGGGTACAAGAAGAAATGAAGATGTTAAATGTACCTAGTTTTTTTGCATATATAGGGCGCTTAATACAATTGTTTGACTGCAAGCTTGCATGTAAAGTTTTATTAGTAACAGAAGGATTAAAAAACCAACTAGTCAAGTGTGGGATTCCAGAAAAAAAATGTATGGTAGTTGAAAACGGGACAGATATAAACCAGTTTAAGCCAATTGAACGTATACAAGCTTTATCTTTTCTTGAACTTAATCCGGATTATTTTTACTTGGGTTTTATTGGTGCTTTAACAAAATGGCAAGGGCTGGGTTTAACTTTGGAATGTTTATATAAGGTAAGCAGGCAAAACGATAATATTAGGTTAATTATAGGGGGTGAGGGGCCGGAGAGAAATAATTTAGAGCAAAAAGCAAAAAGATTAGGTATTGAAAATAAAGTTTACTTTTTAGGGAGCATACCGTTAAAAAATGCAAATATTGTTATAAATTGCTTTGATATAGCATTAAGTAACTCTACTGTAGAGTTAAATAATAGTATTGGTGTGTCAAAGCTTAAGATTCGTGATTATTCTTCCGCAGGTAGAGCTATAATTGCAAGTGGAGTTCCAGGGAATATAGAGCTTGCAAATCAAGCCATATTAGTGATCCATACCCCAGACGATTTAGAAGATTTGGTAAAACATGTTTTAATTTTATTAAAACAGCCGGAATTACTGAAAAAATACCAGGAAGCAAGTAGAAATTATGCGAAACAACACTTTTCTTGGGAAAAAAAATGCCTAGAGATTCTCTCTAACAAAGATAGTTAGCGATGTTTTTTAGCAATTCTAATAGCTATAAATATAAAGTAAGAACAAACTATACACTTTGCTATTGAAAAGCATAAAAGCTGAACTATAAAAGTTGCCTTTAAAAAGTATCCAACTGCGCTTATAACTAAAGTAACTAACAAACTTATTATATTATAATTTAAAATATAATGGTGAGTTTTACTTTTAAAAAAAATAGGAGAAATAATTTTTAGTAAATAAATGAAGGCGTACAAAGTAACCATTATTTGAAATATTGGTACTATCTGTTCCCAATCATTTTTAATATAAGGTAGTATTATCTTATTGGGTAAAGCTACAAAAATCCATATTATTACTGCAGAGAACAAAAGATATGCGTAAGAAAAATAACGCATAAGCTTATAGCTTTTTGTTAGATCAACAGCATTATCTAAACTTTTCAATAAATATTGAGTTATAGGATGAATAATTATTATAGGTGAGACCAATATCCTTTGCACAAAAAAAAGCTGGCCTACAACTTTTATATCAAATAGGAAATTAAATAATATGGTATGCAGATGATTACTTAAAGTTTCTATAAGATTTGCTGAAGCTATATATTTTGGTATTTCTATGTTTCTATGATGAAAATCTATCACCTCAGCAAAAGTAGGTATAGAGAAATTTATCTCCTTCCTACATAAAATTAGGGGCATAATAATACTCGGAATGAATGTAATAAAACTACAAAATATTAACCCTATATACCCTACACCATAGAAACCAAGGCCTATAAATGCAATATTAAATATTAAAGAGTCAAAAATTCGAGCTATCGAGAGAGCTCTTATATGTTCAAACTTTATAGCTAAGCTTGTGCCTACTAAAGAAAAAGATCGGAAAAAACTATACAAACCAATAAAAAGAATATAACATTCGCCAAAAAAAAACTTATAAGCAAAGATAGATAAAAAAGTTTGTAACACTAAAAAAAGAGATGACCATAACACGCATGAAAAAATACATAGTTGTAAGTCTTTTTTGTCTTTCGATAAAACTATATAATTATCTAAAGCAAGATTTGCAAAGGAAGAAGTAATAGTTGAAATACTAATGAAAAGCCCAAATTTCCCAAAATCTTCTGTACTATAAAGCTTCATTGCAAAAAGTAGAGATATTAAAGGTAATATTTTTGCTATAAGCTGGCTTACTAATAATATAAAGGAATTCTTAATAAAATTGGATTTTAAAATATTATAGTAAAAATCACTCAGCAATTTTAGCCTCGCTTATTTCTAAATAAGCCCCATGGGTAGTTAAAGCCAAATATTCATCTTCTGCAATATTAACCTTGCGTGGTTTATTATCTAAAGAGAAGCACTCATTTTTTAGGTCAATAATGTTAATTCCTAGTAGTCGCATTTTTGTATAATGACAAATTGTCCCTGTTCCCTTTATTATTAGAGTTACATCATCATTTTTTTGATGCTCTGGATAAACCTTTTTGTTTAGCTCATCAAGTTTACATATATTGTTATCCAATCTGCATACTTTTCCTTCAATTATGATAGGTATTTGAATTTTATTAGATTTAATTTGATAAGCCCTTACAGGGGTTATAAGAGCTTTTTTTATTTTAATATTTGCTTTTTTCTTTGCCTTTAAGGAAAATAAGAGATCTTTAGTTAATATAGAAGTTATAAATCTTTCTTTGATAATATTTTTACCTGGCAGTAAAACAGCGGCAATATTATATTTCCCTCTTTTGTGGTCAGAGGTAGCAGTTATATTAAGGGGTGTAATAGCACTTGATTCTACCTCTATTTCCAAAAGATACTCAGAGTAGTTATAATTTTTATTGTTGTTTTTAATCTTATATAATTTAAAAGCATCATAAAATATTGCTAATAATAAATCATTAGAGCGGGAAATTCGTAAATTTAAAGTGGAAGATATTTTTTCTAATTTAGGTTCGTTAAAAATCTTATACACAGAATAATACTCATCAAAATATAATAAACTAGAAAACCTTGGGTTATTCATTATTTCTTTTAGAAAAGTATACAAGATCACAGGATCTTGATAATGAGTATTAACTATATAATTAATTCCTAATTCGTTTAAGATTTTAATAGTTTCTAATAGAGAGGTAGAACTAGCAATTTTACTCATTCTTTTGTCATATGCGTGGATAATTTTATGCTTAGTATATTTAATATTTTCTCCTTGGCGCAAAACAAGTAGATGGTTAACATCAGGCATATTATTAAGAAAAGCAGTGACATTTCCTAGCGAAAGAGAACTACGAGCTAGTTTAGTATTCTCATTAAGAGTGATTTTCAATGGTTGTGGAGCAAATGGGTGAATTTCCCTTAAGGCTGCAACTACTACTTGAGAGATTATAAGCAACAAGATTAAGCCTTTAAATAATGATACCAATATATTATTAGATGTTTGTTGCATTTCTACTTTCTCCGCAATTAAATATAGTAGCTGCAAAAAGACATATTAACCCAATTGGCTGTAAAAGGTATCTAGGGTTAAAAATGAATACCTGAACGTTAATAAGTGTAAAAAGTATAGCAATTCCATAAAAAGCGCTAATTGCTAGTAAAGCAAAAATTTGCATATCATTTAATTTGAGACTACGGACCTTTACAAAAGCAATAGCAATAATAAATATAGTGTATGTTATTCCGAATAGTTGTATCTCCAAAAATAAAACACTAAACTTCATTAAATTAGCTGGTAAGTTTCCTATGTCTCGGAAAGCATGCCAAAAATTTTTATAATGTTCTAAGAGCAGGGTTATTACCTCAATATTCTCTGTGTCTCCTAAGATTCTACCTGTAGCTTTATATATTTGTAGTAAGTCAGCTGTAAGTAATACAAGGCATCCTAGTGATGCCCATAAACCCAGTTTTATTGAAGTAAGGAATCCTTTTTTAAAAACAGCATATAAACATGCTAACCCTACTGCTATAAAAACATTTAATACACCAGAAGAATGAATAAACCAAGATAATCCTGTAATCACCCCTAATAATATAAACTCAGCTTTTGTAGGTTTCTTAAGGATTTTATATGCAGTGAAGATGCTTAAAGTAAATAATAGGATTCTATATGGATCTATATGGCATCTAATAGTAAGCGACAAAATGAAAGGAGTAGAAATATAAATTAGGCTAGCAATATATATATTACTACAGCCAAATTCAGAAGAAATATGAGTAAAAAAAATTAAGCTTATTATTAAATAATAACCGCATGCTAATTTTACTGCAAAAACAGCTGCATTATAATCATCAATACCTAACATATTAATGGCAAAAAATCCAGGAAAGCCAAGAGGGTGAGTAAACGGCGAGATCATTCCATGGGTATTTATTCCATCCATAGCTGGATAAAAATCTACCGTTTTCTTTTCTAATATCAGTTTTGCTAAAAAAAGGTAATCTAATGGATCATTCTCTATAAAAGAAAAAGCCATGAAATAAAAGAAAACAAAACTTACTATTATTACAATTGCAAGTAAAGCTATTTGGTCATACCGGGTAGACAATTGGAAGCTAGTAAAGGTAGGCCGTGGAAATAATTTTTTTAAGTTCGGACGTAAGATTAAAAGTAAAGTTAGAGCAGTTATAGTTAACAGAGAAATGTACGCCAGATCAGAATAATAAGGGAAGAACCTGATAAATTGAATAAACAGCCATGATGCTAAAAGTGGTCCTACAATTACAGATAAAATTATAATAAAGTTATTCTCATTATAAAATGAGGAAGTATATTTTTTGATAGCATGGAAAACAATTAAACTGCTTAATAAGTAGGTGGTAATATATTTTAAAGTAAGTATAATTACTGCTATCATTGAGGTTTTTTTATTTCTTATTTAGGTTTTTTCCTAGGTAATCCATATAGTGCTGGATTTTGGTGCGGGGGCAAATTAAGTTTTCATCTAATATTTCTATAGTTTGGGATATCCTTCCATATAGTTTGAAGCGCTAACTAATATTAGCTGCTTACTTATATAACGCTACAGCAACCCTTAAGCACCTTTTTTAGGATAACTTCCTATATTTTTTGTATAATTTATTTTATAACCCTTATTCCCTATTACTAAAAATAACCCTTACATTATTTTCTCTACTGTAAAACCTAAGTTTTTACTTGGTGTACTAATTCTTTGAGTTAGTTTGAGTTAGGGAATTTTGTGTCTCTTTTTTTATTTCGTCTGTATAATAATCGGAGATTTTTTAAATTGCAATAGGTATAATTAGCTGTTATGATTCTAGGGTTTTAATAATAGGGAATATTTGCTAGCAATGTACAAAGAAAAGGTAATATCAGTAGTCGTACCAGCTTATAATGAGGAGACACAGATCGCTAAAGTAATTAATACTATACCTTCTTTCATTGATTATATTGTAGTAATAGATGATTGCAGTCAAGATAATACTTTAAAGATTATTAAGGAAATTAGTAAAGCGAATGAAAAGGTTATAGTAATTCATCACGAGACTAACCAAGGTGTTGGTGGTGCTATTGCTTCAGGATATAAGTGGTCACGGGATAATAATATTGATGCAGCGGTGGTAATGGCTGGAGATGGGCAAATGGATCCTAAAGATTTACCCTTATTGTTAGATCCTGTAGTTAGTGGTGAGGTCCATTATTCCAAAGCTAACAGATTAATATACCAAGACGCTTATAGCAATATTCCTAAAATCAGGTTTTTTGGTAATGCTATTCTATCACTTTTGACTAAAATTGCTTCTGGTTATTGGCACGTTTCTGATTCTCAAACTGGGTACACGGTTATATGTAAAGAAGCATTGCAATGTATTGATTGGGATAAGACTTATAAACGATACGGCCAACCAAATGATCTTTTAGTTAGATTAAATGTTCACAATTTTATTGTCCAAGATGTTCCTCTTAAGCCTGTATATAATGTAGGGGAGCGTTCTAAATTGAAAGTGAGGAAGGTTATATGGACCCTTAGCTTTTTGCTAATAAAAATGTTTTTTTGGAGGCTTAAAGAAAAATACATAATAAGGGATTTTCACCCTCTCGTTCTATTTTATACGTACGGCTTTATTTTTATGTTTCTGGGCTTTTGTTTCCTTATTAGGTTGTTTATTGTTTTCTGTGCAACTCACACGGTTCCAGAGATAACTTTAGTTTTAACTTTGTTTTGCTTTGGTAGTGGTATGCAATCAATATTCTTTGCAATGTTTTTTGATCAGGACAACAACAAACATTTAAAATAATTTAAATCTTTTCTTATTACTGAGAAAAATATTTCAGCAACAAAGCAGTAGTAATAAGGCTAAAAAATATAGCTATTGCAGCGCCAAGAATACCAATAAATTGGACTAGAATTAATGAAAATGAGAAATTGATGATAAGGCTAGAGATTCTTACATAATTATCGAGTTTGGGCTGTTTTCTAAGGATTAAGATATTATCAAGTATTATCCATTTTGAAGAAATAATAACACCCGTTGCATAAATACTATAAATGAAAAATCCTTTACTTACAATATCACTACTACTGGTAACAAGACTTACAAAAAATTTATAGAAAAATATACTGATAATGCCGGCAAGGCAAATAAATAGGCTTTGCCAGAAAACTAGAGAGTTTTTTGCAAGGAATTTTAAAGATTTATCTTTATGTATAGCTAATGCGAATTTATTAGTATTTAAATTTCTAAAGATCAAAGCAAATTGATAAAATCCCTCGCCAAGCATAGCGGCAAAGGCATATATACCGACTTCAGATTGACTAACAAAAAGTGATAATATTAAAATATCGATTTTTGAATTTAGATCTAGGATAAAGCCACTAATTAAAGCGTATTTTCCAAAAGAAAAATGCTTCTTAATCCATAATAAGATATGAACTTTCTTTAGTTTGGGAATATTATCTTTAGTGGAGAAATTAAAGGCTAGAAGTAGGATTAGGACTCCCACCTCGGCAAAAATAAATGCAGAAGTTATAGTTTCATATTTAGCTTTTATTAATATATGAATTACCACGCTAACTAGGAGTAGTATAAAGCGAGAAGCATTAGCTATTGCGAACTTATTCATGTGTCCTAATCCCAGTAGGGAGTTGGTAAGGACTTTGTTAACAGAAAATAATATTAAGACAGGGATTAAAAATTTTATAGATGTTTCCAGGTTTATTATTTGTAAATAATGGATCAAGTATTTAAGTAAGAAATATATAATAAAAGCAGATCCAGAGGAGAATAAGAGGACGATTAATAGAGCGGAAGATAGCACAATATCGGGCTTTCTGCTTGATGGCATGTATGCCAGAACAGATTGGTGGATACCGAAAGTTGTTAGCTGTGAGAAAATAAAATATAGAGCTAAGAATTGATTAAATAGACCGAGTATTGATATATTATAATAATTAACAATAATTATATTTAGAAATATACCGCTACCACCTATTATCCCAAAAGATAATAAATTTAATATAAGCTCGATATGGTTCTTTGTAAGGTGACCCATTGCTGATTTATACTTTATAAAAACTTATCATTTTATTTTGAATAATAGCAGTATCATATAAGTTTGCTATATCTTGACGAATCTGATTGCCTAGTTTTTTCCTTAATGAATTATCAACAACTAGCAATTCCATTGCGTTAGCTAAGCTTTTGTAATCTTTTACTTTTACAAGTAATCCATTATTCTTATCTTTTATTAGTTCTCTTCCACCTGGAGCATCTGTAGTTATTATTGCTCTGCCATATGCTCCAGCTTCAAGAAGAGCGTGGCTCAATCCTTCACGGTAAGAAGGAAGCACAGCGACATGTGCTTGTTTCCATATTTTTTTAATATTAGTTTGGAATCCTAAATATCTGACATAACCTTGCTGATGGTAATATTTTAACTTATCTAGGCTGATTGATGTTCTGTTCTGCTTATCTGGTTCTCCTACTAGCCAAAATTCAGCTTCAATGCCTTTTTCTTTTAATAATTTGGAAGCAATAATGAATTCGTTAATACCCTTATCTGCGATCATCCTTGCGACTAAAGCAAAAATAATCTTACCCTTGGGTTCCGGTAGCTTAGGAAACTCTTCAGCCTTAACTCCAACACTACATTGCACAACAATATCATTTTCCTGAGCAATTTTGAGCTCTATTAATAGCTTTTTATCATCGTTATTTTGAGCTATAAAAAGCATATTCTTGAAGTTGTAGATAATTTTAAGTAGCTGACAAATAAAAACTTTTAGTAATTTAATTAGTACATTATTACTAATAAAAATGGTACCCATACCAAGGAAAGTATTAATAATTCTAGGTACTTTAGCAAAAAGAGCAGCTATGCTACCATATATTATGGGTTTGAGAGTAAAATTATTAAGAATATCTGGTTTTTCAGTTTTAATTATTCTTATCACTCGCAAAAGTAGCATGAACTCCCTGAAAGGGTTTATACTACTTCGATTGATAGAGAGAGGGATAACCTGTATACCATATTTCTGTATTTTATTTTGAAAATCACTTACGTTAGTCAGTATTTTTACTTGGTAGCTGTTAGCTTTTGCTGCTAATGCGATTGGTAATAAGTGAGCATAAAAATGCGAATCACTGTTAGTAAAAATAACGAGTTTTTTCATGTGGCAAATAAAGAAAGCAATCCTGCTTTAATACCAGTTTGAGCAATAAATCCCATATCGTTCTGGGCTTTCTGAGGATTACCTATCGATTTATAAATATCTCCATCACGGAAAGGATGATAATGCACTTCTGCTTTTATATTAAGGATATTACTTAATATCTCTATTAGTTTATTTAGGCTTGTGCCATTGCCGGTACATCCATTATATACGTTAGCATCAGTAGAAACATGTTCTTGGGACTTTATCAATAATTTAATTACATCATTAACATGAATAAAGTCTCGCTCTTGATTACCGTCTCCATAAACGGTAATAGGCTGATTACTACTCATCTGCTTTGCAAATATTGAGATAACACCTGAATATGGCGAATTAGGATCTTGTCTGCTTCCGTAGACGTTAAATAACCTGAGTGTAACGCTTTTTAAATTATAAATATACCCGAAAACTTTAGCTTGTAGCTCAGAGCAGTATTTATCTGTACCATACGGGGATTTTGAATTAATCGGGTCGCTTTCGTTTAATGGTAAAATTACGGGATCTCCATATACTGCGGCTGAGGAAGTGGATATTACCGGTATATTTCTTTTGGCTGCTTCTAAAAATATTTTAATAGTACCGCTAAAATTTACTTGATGGCATTCCGGCCAGTTATCCATAGATTTTTGAACGGAAGGAATCGCGGCAAGATGATAACATAAGTCTATATTATTAAAGGCTTTTTTTAGGCATGAAGCATCAGTAATACTTCCCTGTATAAGCTCAGACTTACTATTAACATAAAGCAGATTACCAGAGGAAATATTATCTAAAATCTTTACTTTATTTCCTAAAGCTATTAGCTGATCTACTAAATGAGATCCTATAAATCCAGCACCACCAGTAACAAGTATATTCATTCACTCCTCATTTCTGGTTCGGATCATAACTTAAAGGACATATAAAATCAATATATTGTTTAATCATATTGATTTTAAATTTAATAGTGCCTATTATGGCTTTTTAATAAAAATGAATAAGGAGTGCCTATTTATGTGCGGGGTTTTTTCAGTATACATGTCTAGTACTTTTGCTGATAAAGATAAATTAAAAGATATAATTTCTCTTATAGCAACCTTAAGTCAAACTAGGGGACAAGACGCCACAGGCATAGCAGTTAATAATTTCGCTAATAAAGAAGTGCACTTATATAGAGAGCCATTAAAAGCCGCGGAATTTATTAAAAAAAAAGATTTTGACAAAATATTTCAAAGTAACTTTAGTGCTGGTGCGTGTGTCGTTGGACATAATAGATTAGCTACTAACGGCTCTAACGCATATATTAATAACAATCAACCAATTTCTTATCATAGCCATGTGTGTGCCCAAAATGGCATTGTAACTAACATGGAGACATTAATAAAAGAATTTCCTGGAAAATATGAATTAGATACGTATCTTATCTCTGAAATATTTGATAAAGCCTTAAAAGAGAAGAGCAGTATTAAAGAAGCCGTTAAAGCACTTTTAGAGAAAGTTTATGGGGAAAACAATATTATTTTTGACCTACCAGATCTTAACCTAAAATTATTAACCACAAATACTGGCAGTATTTACTACATTAACGATATAGCAAACGGTTTTTTTATTGCTGCTTCAGAAAGGTACATACTTCAACGATTTCTTCAAGAATTCAAATTAAAAGCTAAACAGATAGAACAATTAAGGCCGCATCACTTTTTAATACTTGACTATAATAAGCACTTATTAAGTTTAGATAATATTTATAAAACTAATAATGAAAATATTGAGTGCTCATCGACAGTTACTAATATTCAGCCAATAAAAATAATTGATATTGAAGACAAACTTCATGAAAAGTTTAAGCAGCTTAAACGGTGTACCAAATGTATATTACCCGAAACTTTCCCCGGCATTTCTTTTAATGGTGAAGGTGTTTGTAATATTTGTACAAGTTATTTGCCAGTTCCTTTGAAAGGTAGTGTAGCTTTAGAAGAAGTCTTATCTAAATATAGGAAAAAAGATGGCCCAGATTGCTTGGTGGCTTTTAGCGGAGGACGGGATAGTAGTTATGGGCTGCATTTGCTGAAAAATAAATATAAGATGTCACCTCTTGCATACTCATATGATTGGGGTATGGTCACTGACTTAGCTCGCCGTAATCAAGCAAGAATGTGTAGTAAACTTGGAGTAGAGCACATCTGGGTTGCAGCTGATATAAGAAAGAAACGAGAAAATATAAGAAAGAATGTGGAAGCATGGATAAAACGTCCAGATATTGGAATGATACCTATATTCATGGCCGGAGATAAAACTTATTTTTACCACGCTAATCAGTTGATGAAGAAAAATAATTTAAAGCTAATAATTTTTTGCCCTAATCATTTAGAAAAAACTTCTTTTAAAGCAGGCTATTGCGGGGTGGATTCTTCTAATTTTGGATCACAAGTCCATCAACTAACCTTCAAAGGAAAAGCCAAGCTACTAGCTTATTATGCTCGCCAATATCTTCAGAATCCACGTTATATTAATAGCTCAATGTTAGATGTGTTTTTTGGATTTTTATCTTATTATGTGATGAACCAAGATTTTTTATATTTATTCGATTTCGAACCATGGTTAGAAAGCTCAATCGATAAACAGCTTAAGGAAGAATATGATTGGGAATGGGATAGTAATTACAGCTCTAGTTGGCGAATTGGTGATGGTACTGCTCCATTATATAATTATATTTATTATATTCATGCAGGTTTTACCGAGAATGACTGCCTCAGATCTAACCAAATAAGAGAGGGAATGATAGACCGAGAAACCGCTTTAACATATTGTGCCAGAGAAAATATACCACGCTTAGAAGATATAGAAGAATACTGCAAAATGATCAACGTAAACTTCGTCGATCTTATAAATGCTATTCGGAGCTTGAAATATGATTAATAAATATGGCTTTATTTTCTGTAGAGAACTAATTTCTACTATTATTATTTTCTTCTCTTTCATTACAAAGGCCAATCTCCAGGATAATTCCATTAATAATATTGATGAAAAGGCCTTTTCTGAAATATACTTCACAAACTACAATACTGAGAACCACCATATTAAAGCTTATTTAGATGTTCAATCTCAGAAAGTAATCTTATCCGTAAATAAGAAACTAAATATAAAACTTAATTCTAACCTGCCAGTAAAAATTTTAGAACTGACACCTAATAAGCTTATCCTTTTCACTAGAAATATTCTTCAAAAGGGATTTAAAGTAATACAGCTTACCTTGAATGAGAAAATGATTGAGGAAATAAGCTTACCTGCGGCATTCCAAGATTATGGTTATTTTAGAGGTGCCTTTTTTAATGGTAAACATGTATATTTCGTTAATTATGTACCAAAGAATTTTAACGATTCTTTAATTGCTGATGAGCGTGGGGATTTAAATATCCTTTATAGACTTAGTCTTCTTAATGATACTGCTGCTTTTGATAATAATTTTTCCATTAATCTTGGTAAAGATCAAGATATCAGGTTTGGAATTGACAGGGTAATTCATTTTGCTTCTATTGATGATAATAAGCTTATAACTTGTTCAGGCAATTATTGTAATATTATTAACGAAAGTAACAACTTTATTGAAAAAATTGATTTACCTAAGGATTTTTTTATTCTGGAATTAAAAGGTAATAAGACTTGTGCTTATGGTTTGCTAGCAACCAATAGCAAAGATAGTAAACCAACTTACATTTCATATAATCTTATAAATAAAGATATCTCAAAAAACTTTGGAACAACACCAGTGTACGAGATGTATTTAGATAATAACTGTCACGAAACTTTCAAAACTCTTAATACTTCCAATAGAGAGGAATATCTTCAGCATTTGATATTTAGAACAAAGGATTCAGGGTTATTAGAAATGGGTATGGATAATGACCAAGCAAGAATAGCATGGTCTCAGGTTTATTATTTAAACTTATTTATTGATATTGTTTCCCCCAGGTTTTTAAATGAGTTTGAATTTTATTCAACGGAATTTAAAACTAAATTAAAAAAACGCTTAAATCAGGAAATTTCTTTATTAAATAATTATATTAAGGATGGGGTTAAAGCTGTTGAGTCAACTAGATACTCTACTAAAAAGCAACCTAGAATATATGCAGTACAAACTGGCCGGATTTTAAGATTATTGAAACGCTATGATTCAACTATTGAAACATTACCTAATTTAAATAAGTTTAGAGATGAGGTTGAGGATCTTATTGATCACGAAGAAGTCTTATATCAGTCTAATAATACAGATATAGATAATTTACCCAGGGACCGGATTTCATTAAAGTGGCCCAAAGGTATAGATTTTCCTTTTGATGGATTCAAAGTCCCTTTTAACCAACAAGATGATTGGGTAGCTGGAGTCGTTTATGGAGACTCATATAATAAAAATAGTGAAATAGCAAGAAACATGATTCTTACCTTCTTAGAAAAATCAGGTGTTAGGGAAGCTAATTTAGAGAATTATACCTGGAAATATTGGTATGGAAGAGTGGCTGAAAAATGGACCAAGGATGATAATTTGTCTATCAATACGCCTATACATCCTGGAGATACAGGGCAAGCAGATATTTCGTATTTAACAATTGATGTGATGGCTTTACTGACAGTCGCCAAGATATATCCTGAATTACTGACGGATAAAATGTTTGATCAGATTAAAAAAGCAGTTCAATATGGCTTATTATTTCCTTTTGTTCAAGAAGACCTAAAAGAACTATACAATACTAATATTAATTTAACTAATAATGCCGTACTTAAGTATTTAGTATGTGATTCTCCCTGGTGTATAGTAAATGTAGGGTGGGCCTTGAAAGATTTTAAATAGCAGCTAAATGACCAACTGCAAAGCTCTTTTTAGACTTATTTCCAAGACCAGTTCAGTTAATAATAGCAAAAGACAAATTAAGAAAACAGATTTCATAGAGATATAGCGTCATATCGGTAATTTTTTAAATGAACAAGATAGTATCGACATTTTATTTTAGTTATAAATAAATTCCTGCCAGAAAACCTAAAGCAAGCTAGAAAATATCAAGTTTTGACATATCTTACTACACGCCTGAAATACTTGAGATTATTGACCAGACGCTATACTAGATTGTGTTTTTTATATAATTCTTGAGCATAGTCTCTTGTGATCTTGTATATAGCTTTTGAGAGTGGAACAACTTGCAATCCAACATTTCTAGCAGCTTCTACAGTATAATATACCTCATACCCTTTGTCTGATATCAATGCATTTATTTGTCTGTTCTCTGACAAGTCTAAAGCTTTTATATAATCTATATAATCAGACATTTATCCTACTGTGACAAAAATTTTATAGGGTTACCAAAAGTATTGTAATTTGCATAATGCTTGCTGTTAAAGCCTACTTTTGACCTTCCTAGCCATTGTTTTCGCATAGCAATTTCTGGCTTTTGTTAAAAATCCAGGCTCAATACTGAGGCGCTCTGATGATGGTAGAATTTATCATCAGCCATTTATTATCAATATCTACAGCTAAAGGGTTAAATAACATTGGTCATAATTTTGCTCTTGTCTATCCCATGGAGCTTTTGTGAACTGTAAACCACCTACCGTACTTCTGCGAACAGTGTCCTTTATAGTGCTGCAGTTCTAGCAATCCATATTACTCTGCCCCTATAAATCCACGATTATCATACCTTGTACATCCTCTATGCATTCTTTTTGTAGGCAAGATATCATTTATTAGTTCTTCCGCGCATTGGCCTTTTCTTAAATCATATAATATTCTGACCTTTTAATTTTCTAATTGAGGCTAAAATATTATATCCCATAAATCTTAAATATCGATACCACCTAAGTACTTGTCCTTTAATAGGACAACTTACTAATGTATTTAAAATTTTTGGTAATGCTATTTGGAGAGGTTATTACCATATGTATTTCAAAAAAGGGGAAGTTATTAGACCAGAGAGTGCAAATACTACTGAAGACATTGAAAAAGCTTGGTTTGCATCTCTTCCTGGTATAGATGATGAAAACAGAATATTAAGGAATAAATTATCAATAACAATATTTAATAACGTACCTGCAGAGCTTAAGACAGATTCTAATACTGATGATAAACCAACTTTTGAATATTATTTTTTAAGAAAACTTTTAGGAACATGGATCTCTCCGCGAGTAGAATTTTGGAACCTTGATCTCAAAAAAAATATACAATTGATTTACCCGTACAATATTCTTTGGAATGAAGGAAATTAGTTAAAAAAGAGACAATTATCAAGATATTTTCGAAGGTATAAAGGTTATAAAACGTGTCCTATTAAATAGAATATGTTTCTTAGTGTAAGTTTTGTAGATGAGATTAAATTAACATATAGTATAGGTTTTTGTAGAAAAGGGTTTTTAATAAATAAAAATCCATCTTGAAGATTAATTTTTGAAATTTTTTGTGGCAAGTCTATTAATTTATAACGTTGGAATATTTACATTAAAATAGTTTTAATTTTTAATGCCCCATCTTAGATGATAGGAAATAATTTACGCATGGCAAGTAATAATTACAACTAATTTTTATTTTCTTTTTTAGTTAAGAATGATAAAAATCTTTTACTATAGGGGTTATATTTGATCGAAAATATGACCATATAAAAAAACTTTGTATAAAGCCCGAATCAACTTCCTAACATACTTGAGTAACTACTTTTCCACAAAAATATACATACTACTTACAGCGGAATATCTCTCGTATTTTCTACGACGGACTGTTATATAACGTTTACTAGTTTACGATCTTTTTTTGATACGAATTCGACTTTTCCCGAAGCTAAGGCAAAGAGAGTATGGTCTTTACCTATACCAACATTTTTACCAGGAAAAATTTTTGTTCCTCGTTGCCTATATATTATATTGCCAGGAACTACAGCTTGACCGTCAGATTTTTTTGCTCCTAACCTTCTCCCAGCTGAGTCACGACCGTTTCTTGAACTACCACCAGCTTTTTTAGTTGCCATATCTTTTCATCCTTATTTTTTTACAATATCAAGAATTTTTAATTCTGTCAGATCTTGCCTGTGACCATTTTTGCGGCGATAATGCTGACGTCTTTTCTTTTTAAACACGATAATTTTATCGTCTCTAAATTGATTAGTTATTTCTGCAGTTACTGTTGCTCCTTTTACAACCGGAGTACCGATAAAGGATGGCTTAGAGTACTCACCCACTAATAAAACTTCGTTCAGCTCAATTTTACTACCTAGCTGACCGTCGATTTTCTCAACTTTGATTATGCTATTTTTTGCAACTTTATATTGCTTTCCACCTGTTTTAACAACTGCGAACATACTAGCAAATTCTCTTTTATAATTACTTAAAATATAACTTCCAGAGTATAAACCGAAATCATTTGAAGTCAATAATAATTTTATTAACTTAAATATTACTAGGAAATAACTATCCCTATCTTACTGAAGTAGCATTATGATTTATAAAAGAGTTGTGGTAACATGTTAATATCATATTGATTTAAAGTAACCAATTTTAAACATGATAAAATTTTTTAAATTAGGTAAATTATGAAAAAGGCTGGTTTGTTTTTATGTTTTATTATTTTTTATATAAGCCCTGCCTTTGCCAAGCAATGTTTTATTGTAAAGGAAAAAGATAAAATTATTCAACAAGAAGGAGATTGTAATCAAAGGTGTGCACCTTGTAGTACCTTTAAAATTGCTCTTAGCCTCATAGGTTATGATTCTGGTATCTTAATTGATGAAACGCATCCGTTATGGTCTTTTAAAAAAGGTTACCCTGACTTTTTAGAGGTATGGAAACAAGATCAAACCCCCAAAAGTTGGATGAAAAATAGTTGTGTTTGGTATTCACAAGTTTTGACAAAAAAGCTTGGAATGCAAAACTTTCAATCATATGTTACGAGGTTTAATTATGGTAATATGGACCTTTCTGGTGATAAAGGGAAAAATAATGGGCTTACAAATGCATGGTTATCTAGTTCTCTGGAAATCTCTAGCACAGAGCAAATCGCCTTCTTAGGAAAATTGTTAAATAATACACTACCTGTAAGTAGACATGCCCATGAAATGACAAAAAATATTTTATTTGTAGAAGAATTGCCCAGTGGATGGAAACTTTATGGCAAAACTGGCAGTGGTGTCTTCTTAAGCTCAGATAGAACAAGAAAACTTGAAATTCAGCATGGATGGTTTATTGGATGGCTCGAAAAAGACGGGGAAGTAATTATTTTTTCAAACCATATTTCCGATGATAAAAAGCAAGAGACTTTTGCAAGCCAGCGTGCGAAAGCTGACGCTAAAGAAAGATTAGTAAAAATTATTAATGATCGCAGTAGATAATAGGGCTAATCGTAGAATGCTTGAACTATTTTACATAACTTCCGGGAGCAGGTTCAATTATAGGAAGAGAATTATAGTCAATAGCTTTAACCAAGTTACCGCTATTAGCAGATAACCACTTATTCCAGCTATTCCACCATGATCCATTGAGGGTTGTTGCGTTTTCTAACCATTTCTCCGGATCATCTGAAATACTATTACTTATCATATGAGAGTACTTATTACTTGTAGCTGGATTTACAACCCCGGCTACATGCCCCGCTTCAGTAAGGCAAAAAGTCCGATCTCCTCCAAATAGTTTTACGCCTTCATAAACTGATTTCCAAAGAGCTATGTGATCGCTTTTTGCCGCAAGAGAAAAACTCGGCACATCAATATCGGAAAGATTTATTTTTACTCCTAACATTTTTACGCTATTGGGACTTATAAGCAAGTTGTCAATGTACATATTCTTTAGGTAATATATATACATTTTTGCTGGCAAATTGGTTGAATCTGAATTCCAATATAATATATCAAATGCAACAGGAGATTTGCCAAGTAAATAATTATTTACGAAATATGACCATACTAAGTCATTAGCTCGGATTAAGCTGAAACTGTTTGATAAATATTTTCCGTCTAAATACCCTACTTCTGATACCTTATTTTCTATGTACCCAATTGTTGATTTGTTAATAAGAGCTCCTATCTCACCAGGATTAGCAAAATCGACTAAAGTAGTAAGAAAAGTTGCACTATTTATGATATTAATGTTTTGGGCCTTATAATAGGATAGAGCTATAGCAAGCAAAGTGCCGCCGATACAATAACCAGCTGCGTTAACTTTTTCAAAACCTAACTTTTGTATATATTCAAGAGGTTCTATTACTCCTTGGCGCAAATAATCTTCAAAATCTTTATCTGCTAATTCTTTTGTTGGATTAACCCAGGATACAAGGAAAACCTGGAAATTATTTTCCACTAACCATTTAATTAATGAATTTTCTTCAGATAAATCCAGTATGTAATATTTATTAATCCAAGGCGGTAGTATAAATATAGGAATTGAATGCGTCTTTTTTTTAGGTTTATAACAAATTAATTGCATCAAATCATTCTGCAAAATTACTTTTCCTTTTGTAGTAGCAAGATTTTTACCGATTTTGAAGTAAGACGTGTCTGTGGTGGAGATAGTTAGTAAAGAACCTGATTTCTTGATATCTAAAAGGAAATTTTCCATTCCCTTAACAATATTGCTCATACCGCTTTCTAACGATTCTCTTATTACTTCGGGGTTGCTAAAGGCAAAATTTGAAGGGGAAAGTGCATCAATAAATTGGTTAGTTATAAACTCTAAGAACTTTTTTCCATCATTATCCAATTCATACTGTTCAACGGTTTTTTTTATCCAATCGGCAGAAATCATGTAGTATTTCTTAATGAAAGAAAAATAGATGCTTTGATGCCAAGCGGGGTCTCTAAACCTTTTATCAAAAAAAGGGAGATCATTCTGTTGATCACCTGTTTTTTTTCCTGTGAATTTCGCTACTGAATCAGCAATTAGTTTTTGTAAATTATGTATATATTCCAGGTTAATATCAGCAAACTTTTCAGGATGCTCAAAAATTTGCTCAAATAATTTACTAGCCATTTCCTGTGACTTATCGGTATCGTACAAATCAGATGGTACCGGGGGTAAAGTTTTATTTTGGGCTAGTTGCATAATTATTTCTTGATAATATATACTAGCCTTTTTAATATTTTCTATAACGACATCACTAGATATTTTTGACATTTTTATATGTTTACCATTTTGCTAACTGATTTTTCTGATAACGATAGATGTAATAAAGAAATGTAGTGGCTAGAATAAGACAAATAGGAAACAAGAAATTATATCTGTCATCATTAACATCGGTATTTTCTGCGGCCATATAACTGCAAAAATACCCTATAGCTCCGGCTAGTGTGTATAATATTATTGCTAACTGTAAGTAAAAATCGGTAAATTTTTCAGCTATTATCAAGATAGTGGAACAAAAATATGAATATAAAGATATGGCTATTAAAAACCAGGAAATTGAACTGAGAAATATATTGTTAGACCAGAAAGAGATTGAACCAAACATCAATAGTAAAGTGGTAATACAAATTAAATTGATTTTATGTGGGTTATGATCAAAGACAAATTTTGATAAAAAAACTGCTAATAATAATATAGCAGTAAAAATGTAATACCTTATGCTAGATACCGATATCATCAATAAACTATCAGTGAATTTATATGTTTCGTATCCATAAAGCACAGTCATTATAATATAAAAGATAGAAAAAGATGCTAATAGTTCTAGATCTATATTTTTTAGCACTATCAAACTGTTTACTAATTTGGTTTTTGTTTGATGAAAACAAGTGTTTAGTAAAAAACTGCACAAGAAAATGGTTATTGGTATTATATTTATTATGACCAGTATACGTATTAAAACCAAGTCAGGAGAGTCTATTCCTAAAAATATATAATATAAAACTATCTGTGCTAGAAAGTATGCTATAAAAACACTAAAAAGAAAGAAACTTATAGAATACTTATGGCTTATTTTTTTGTCATTAAATATATAGTAAAGTAAAGAAGTTATAATAACTGAATTTGTAGCAGAATAAACCATAGGATATATTTTCTGGAATAACTCAGAAAATGTTGAGAAACCTACATTGTATACACTTATAGCATAAATTAACAAATTAAAAATTATGATTTTCTGGAGGTTAAAATAATTACTGAAAATAAATAGTGTTAAACCTCCTATAACATAGCCCAATATATCATAATAGTATATTTTGTCTAAAAGACCCGCGGGAATTTCTTTAAAAACCAAAACTTGTTCTACTACCTGAATATTTACTATTGCAGCAAACATATATGCCGTTATGCAGATAAAATAAGGAATGGGTGCCTTATAATTAATCTTTGTATTCATAAATATTTATTTGCTAAAATATTGATGGTGGTATATAAATTTCGTTTAGACTGTGGTCATTTAGCAAGTTAAGTTTAACTAAAAAGACCCATATCTAATAAACCTAAAGATTATACTAATTATTGAAAAAGCTGAAGCGTTTAACAACTAGTTAAATGTATATTGAGGGTAATTGATGCAAGTTTGCTATTAATTCAAATCATTTTAGCATACACAGGTAAAGAATTGAGAAAAATTATTTTGATATGAAAAAAAGAATTTTAATAGATGCCAATTTTCCTACAGAGACGAGAATCGTTTTACTTGATAAGAATAATAATGTAGAGGACGTTGAATATAGTTCGGTTAATAAAAAACAGATTAAAGGGAATATATATTTAGCTAAAGTAACTAGAGTAGAGCCTGCTTTGCAAGCTGCTTTTGTTGATTATGGTGATGAAAAAAGCGGCTTCCTCCCTTTTAACGAAATCCATCCCGATTATTATAATATTCTAGCAAGAGATAAAAAAAGTGATGCTCCTTCTTGGAATGAACTATCCCCGCCAGAAATTACTTCTGAAGATTTAATGCAGACAAAGGAGCAAAATATTGGAAATGAAGTTATAGTTGATAACGATGAAATTGATATTAGTAAAATAGAAAAATTAGTTGATGAAAAAATACAATCAGATTTTGATATAGAAGTTGAAGATAATGAAGTAGAAAGTTTTTCTAAAGAAGATGTCCATAGCGATACAAGAAAAGCTTGTAAAATTCAAGAAGTTATAAAGAAAGGGCAAATTCTTCTAGTACAAGTTACAAAAGAAGAGCGGGGCAATAAAGGGGTGTCACTAACGACGTACATATCGCTTGCTGGGAAATATTGTGTTTTAATGCCTAATAAGCCACTGCAAAATGGTATTTCACGCAAGATTTCCAATCAGGACGAAAGAAAAAGGTTAAAAGATATTATTAATAGCCTACTTTCTAGTAAAAACAAGGAAACCTCTAGTGTTATAGCTAGAACCGCCGGAGTGGGTCATACCTCATTGGAGATCAAGAAAGACTACGAATATCTAGTTAAACTATGGAATAGGATTAGAGAAGCTACGCTTAAGGCAAATGCTCCTTCATTCATTCATCAAGAAGACGGTCTTATATTAAAGACTATTAGAGACATGTTTGATCGCAATGTAAAAGAAGTATTAGTACAAGGTCCAGTAGCTTTTAATATCTGTATAAAATTTGTAAAAGATATTATGCCTTATGCTCTAAATTCGATAAAAGAATACAAAGGTACTACCCCAATTTTTACTAAATTTAATGTTGAAGATCAATTGGCGAAATTATACCAACCGATTGTTCAGCTACCATCCGGGGGATATATAGTTATTAATCCTACTGAAGCGTTAATCTCAATAGATGTAAATTCCGGTAGAGCCACAAGTGAACGAAATATTGAAGAAATGGCTTTAAAAAATAATCTTGAAGCGGCAAGAGAAATAGCAAGACAAGTGAAGCTGAGAGATTTATCGGGATTACTCGTCTTGGATTTTATAGATATGGCAGAAGTTAGAAACCGTAAAATAGTTGAAAGAACTTTAAGAGAGTTTCTAAGTAAAGACAAGGCCCGGATACAGACTTCACATATCAGCAGTTTTGGTTTACTTGAGATGTCAAGACAAAGGCTACGCCCATCTTTTTTAGAGGTAAATTCTAATATATGTCTGCACTGTAGCGGCAAAGGAATAGTACGGGCTGATGAGTCTAATTCAATGTTAATACTTAGAACTATAGAAAACGAGATTTACAATAATAATTATGATATTGTAAATATTTATGGTATTGCCTCATCAATGCTATATCTGCTCAACAACAAAAGGGAAGAAATATCCTTTATTGAAAAAAAATATTCTATAAAGCTTAATTTTTACATTGATAAAGAGGCCACAGCTGATAGCTATTCAATAGAAAAAATTAAATTATCAGAAAAAAATAAATCAGAAAATATAATTAAACTACCTTTATTACAGGATAGTAGTGAAATATATATTCAAACTTCAGAAGTTAAAAAAACAAATCCTAAAAATAAGAAGATTCAGAAACATGATTTATTAGAGCCAAACCAGTACTCTGAAGAGAGGTCAAAATCTGAAGTGGTAGAGAACACTACTGCTAAAGATATTGAAACTGCAAAAATAGCAGCTCAACAAGAAGATATTGCACCAGAATCATTAATTAATGATCGAACTAAGCATGTTAGTAAATCTAGGAAAAGAATTAACAGAAGAAGAGGTAGTTTACCGAGAAATAAAAATTCTAATAACGAAAATCAGTCGAAAATTGTTGTTAATGATAAAGAATAACACCCTATATTAGTAACAATAATATGAGAATACATACTACTTTATATGCAGCAAAAAATATCAAGACATTCTTTTTTATGCTTGTATTTTTTCTACAAATTTCATGTGGTTTCAGGCCTGCTTATAAAGTTAAAGCGTATAATGAGAATTTTCTTGCATTTGTTGAAATCACCCCTATTGCCACTATTGAAGGAGTAAATTTTTATAATCATCTAAAAAGCATTTTCCCGTCAGCAAAGGAGAGCCTCTATTTATTGAATACAACATTGGCCTTTACTAGCTCTTATAATGTCATACAGAGTAATTCCGATATTCTTCGGGAAACACAAAATATTAAGGTTAAATATCAATTAATTGACAAAAAAAACCTAAAAGTCTTAACTTACGGTACTTTCTCTAAAATGAGTTCTTATAGTACTAATTTTTCGCTATATTCCAATTCTGTTATAAGACAAGAGTCTATATCGGATTTAGCAGAAAATGCAGCTGAGGAAGTTCGCAATAGATTATTAATGTATTTTAGTAAACCCCATTGATATGGAAACACTTTATTTTCTAATCATGTTTGGTTTTAATGGTTATAGCATGTAGCCTGTTATGTAATACTTCTGATAAAGCGGTATTAACTAATTTATGTTGTTTAATTAATGGAATATTTTCAAACGACGGGTCATGTATCTCTAAAGAATAATGATCTCTGTCTCCAGCTAAATCTTTTAATTTTATTTTTGCATTAGGAAATTTTTGTTGCAGTATCGCTAACAACTCTTCTTCAGAGATAGCCATAAGTAAAATATTTTGTTATTTTAGAAGTAACATAATGGAGAGACTACAAAAAAACTTTCTAATTTGCAATCTTTAAATGTTTTAAAACATACCATTACTTGGTAAAATTGTTTTTAGCTTATTTGACTGATTGGTAAGGTAATGTTCTAATATGTATTAGAAAATCCAAACCATTTCTTGCGAAATCCCAAACTAATAATATAATAATTCACGAAGGGAAGAGCTATATTATTTTATTCCCTTAAATTAAATAATTATTAATAAATAAAGGCTAATGATTGATACCCCAAAAGAGCTGAAGGATTTTATTGTCAAAATATTAGAAGACAAAAATGCCCAAAATATTACCGTACTTAAACTTGGAAATGAAGTGCCGCTGGCTACATATATGATTTTTGCTAGCGGTAGATCTACCAAAAATATAACAGCAATCGCAGAGCATATAGTGTATGAATTAAAACATAATGCGCAATGGCCGGCTTCTGCTGAAGGACTTAAAAATTCAGATTGGATTTTGCTGGATGCAGGAGACGTTATTGTTCATATTTTCCATCCTGAAACTAGGGAAAAATTTAAACTGGAAGATTTATGGAACCCTAAAAAATGAGAAGATAATATAGTTTAAAGGTATAAGAATATAAAATAAATTAAAAATTAGAAAACTTGATGCAGAGCCAGATCTTAGTCGTAATTATTATGTTAATCGCAGCTGCAGTGTTTGTGGTTGCTATTTTCAAAAAATTAAACCTAAGCCCCGTACTTGGTTATTTAGTTGCCGGAGCCATGATAGGAGATCATGGAATGAAAATTGTTGCTTATGAGCAAACTACTTTACTTGCTGAATTAGGAGTTGTATTTTTATTATTTGCTATTGGACTTGAGCTTTCTATAGAAAGGCTCAAAGCTATGAGGCGATATGTTTTTGGACTTGGTTCTTTGCAAGTGTTTATTACCTTCCTTCTTATTGCTGGTTCTATAGTTCTAATAACAGGAGATAATGATTCTGCAATAATAATTGCGGGGGGTCTTGCATTATCTTCAACTGCCATAGTAATGCAAGTAATCAACGAGACAAAAAGCCAATCTATGCAAATAGGTAGGGTTTCTCTCGCTATTTTACTGTTACAAGATTTTGTTGTTGTACCATTACTTGTTATCGTACCTATTCTGGGGGGTAATGGTGAAGAGCCCTTGGTAACCGTGCTTGGTTATTCACTCTTAAAAGCTATTGTTGCTCTAGCGGTTATATTTATTGCCGGCAGGTTGTTACTTAGACCTTTGTTTTCTTTTATATCTTCCGAATCGGGTAGTGAAAGCAGCGAATTACCGATTGCTGTAACTTTGTTAGTAGTTCTTTCAGCTTCGTGGGAAACTGAGCATTTTGGCCTATCTCTTGCTCTTGGAGCATTTGTAGCCGGAGTTCTTGTCGCTGAAACCGAATTTAGAGTTAAAGCACATGAAAGTATTTACCCTTTTAAAAGCTTATTTCTGGGTTTATTCTTTATGAGTGTAGGGATGAAGATTGATGTAATGGAGATATACTCTCAAATCTCAACAATAATCACTTTTTGTTTAGCTTTAATTCTTTTAAAAGCAATTATTATTTCCGGATTATGTGTATTATTCGGTTTCAATAAAGGGGTAGCCATCCATGCCGGTTTGTTGCTTTCGCAAGGAGGAGAATTTTCGTTTATTTTATTCAACCTTGGTAAAGAGTATGGGGTTCTAGAGGAAAATGTGGCAAATATTTTACTACTTGTTGTCGCTTGTTCAATGGCACTCACCCCTTTACTTGCGATGATAGGACAAAGATTTGCTGAAAAAATAGAGAAAGGACTTGGAAGAACTCCCGAACAAATTATTGAATATGGCGCACGAGATCTAGCAAATCATGTTATTGTTGCAGGATTCGGTAAAGTAGGAAAGATGGTAGCCAAAGTCCTTGAAGCAGAAGGAATAAATTATATAGCATTGGATGTGAATGGTGAAGTCGTTGCAGAAGAAATAGGTAACGGTTTACCGGTCTTTACTGGGGATGTATCACAAATAAGTAACTTGAAAGCGGTTGGTGCCGATAGAGCATTAACTATTGTATTAACAATGAACAATTCAATTACTATCAAAAAAACGGCTAGGGTCATTAAGAATCACTTTCCTGATCTTGAAGTAATTGTCAGATTAAAAGATTTGAAGAATTGTACAGAATTTTATGATATTGGAGTAACGACAATTATTCCTCAAGATTATGAAACGGGTTTACAACTAGGAGGGGCTGTACTGAAATCGGTAGGTATCAGTGAGTATGAAATTAATCGAATAAAAAGTCAATTTAGGGCCGGAAGTTACGTGGTAGTTAAACAGGATGATACTTTACTTGAATCTGAAGAAGATGAATAAGATATTTGCTTATTTAATCTTGTATGTAAATATTAGTCCTTTAGTTCTTGCTGATATTTCCCAGGAAAAATTGCCAATTCCAAGGTTTGTAACAATTAAATTTGACGAAGTAAACGTAAGAACCGGACCGGTTATAGACTGTCCCATTGAATGGGTATTTATTCGGAAAGGAGAGCCGGTAGAGATAATAGCCGAATATGAGCAATGGAGGAAAGTACGGGACATAAATGGAGAAGGAGGGTGGGTTCACGCAAGTGCTTTATCAGCCAAAAGATCGGTCGTATTAATAGCAAAAAATATTACCCCTCTAATCGCTTTACCTGGTCGTTATGATGACGTAGTAGTTCAGCTAAAACCTAAGATTCGGTGTAACTTGATAAAATGTAAAGGTGATTGGTGCCAAGTAAGATGTAAGTCTTATAAAGGATGGATTATAAAAAAACTCCTATGGGGTATATATCCAGATGAGTGAAGATCTGGTATAGAACGGTAAGTTCTATTTTTAACCCAATTTAACCGAAGAATTTATAATAAGCATATCTCAAATTCTATATAATTAAATCCAAAGGAGACTAATTCATATATAGACCTTACTAAGCTTTATATTTGTGTTAATAGACTTTTACCAGATGCAACTAAAGCTATATAAATTAATTATTCTGATGTTTTTATGGTTAAAGTAAGGCAGGATAAGAGGTTTTTATTAAACAATCGAGTTAAATTTGAAACGGCTTAGGATACGTAAGATATAAAGGTAGCAAGAGAGAGCGCGGATTTAAAGTTAGTATAGACTCAATTACCGAAAATGAAACCCTGAGCACCTTATCTGTTTTTAATCTTAAGGGTAAAGGTATTTCGCCTGCTGAATTCATGGAAAAGCAGGATAATCAGGAAAACTGGTAGTGTTTTATAATATCCGGAGAACATTAAACGGGTAATTTATAAACCTAAAGCAATAGAAGGTCTAAATAGACAATTACACCAGATAAAAATAATAAGAGAGTTTTTCCTAGCTAAGTTTCTGTTTTTAAATTTATATTTGATGATTAATTATATTACGGTAAAATAGAGTACACCGATTTAAATTGGGGCGAAGACATGCTTCATTTTTTTGATAAAATTTGAGGCTATGATTTATATGCTTAAGAATCCAGAACCTTTTAATTTCCTTGCTCCAATAAGTTTTATTTACAGCTTTTCTAATAAAGATTGAATTTTATTTTCTATTTTACTTTGTATTTCTGCTAGTAAATTTTGAGCCAAATCAATATTTTCGCTTTCTACCATTAACCTTATTATCGGTTCGGTCCCGGATTGACGTATTACAACTCTTACTTTTTTAGCGTAGCGTTCTTGGTAGAACTTGCTAATTTCCTCAATTTCTTTACCTCGTAAGGTTGTAAATTTGTGATAATATTTGTGATCGTAGCGAATATTATGAGTAAATTGTGGTACCGGTACAAATTTATTTAGTACCTTACTTATAGGGGTTTGTGCTTGCTTATACATAGCAAGAACCCCAAGGGCGGCCTTAATACCATCTCCTGTTGCTTGATTTGTCCCAATAATAATATGTCCGGATTGTTCTCCTCCTAAATTACAACCTAGCGTAGCCATTTTTTCTGCTACATATTTGTCCCCAACATTGGTCCGTATAAGGTCTATTCCAATTGTTTTTAAATATAACTCTAATCCCATATTTGACATGATAGTAGTAGTTACTAAGTTATTTTGTAACAAGTTGTTTTCTAGTAAATATTGGGCTAAAGCTGCGATTATTTGGTCTCCATCTATTACTTGTCCGTTTTCATCTATTATTAGAACTCTATCGGCATCCCCGTCTAATGCGATTCCGAGATCTGCTTTATGTTCTAATACTTTCTGGGTTAGCAGCTGCGGATCCATAACACCGCATTTATCGTTAATATTAAATCCGCTAGGGCTGGTTCCGCATGTAATAACCTTGGCTCCCAATTCATGAAATACTTTCGGGGCAATATCATAAGCTGCTCCATTAGCACAGTCGACTACTAATTTTATTCCTTCTAATTTTAGATTAGGTGGAAATGAGTATTTTACGTGTTCGATATAACGTCCACGTGCATCAATTAGTTTTAGTGCCTTTCCTAAATCGTTATATTCTGCTACATATCCGGATAATTCAGTATGCATTAATTCTTCAATTTTCTTTTCTAGTTCGGAAGAAATTTTATGACCTGATGATTGAAAAAATTTAACTCCATTATCGTAATATGGATTATGTGAAGCTGAAATCATCATTCCAAGATCCGCTCGCAAACTTCTGACCATCATTGATATTGCTGGGGTAGGCATGGGTCCTATTAATACTACATTCACACCCATGGAAATAAACCCCGAAGTTAATGCGGATTCTAGCATATAACCTGATAACCTAGTATCCTTTCCTATCACTATAGTTGCTTTCTTTCCAAGGAAGTCACAAGCTATAGAGGTTGCTCTTGCCAATTTTATCATGGTTTCTGGAGTGATAATGCCGGTATTACTTCTCCCTCTTATTCCATCTGTACCAAAATACTTTTTTAGCATGATTATTTCCTTTGCGTTTTATGCAAATTTTGTTTAAACTGCAGCAGTTTACACCATTTTTAATAAAGAGTACAATTGTTTTCATGGATCACAAGGTTTTTTTTACAGATTCGGAATATAGTACCCATTTGGTAGCAGCTAAAATGATAAAGCAATTTGCTCGAGATACAATTAGCTGTAGTAAACTAAAAACCTTTTTGCCCCATGGTAGTGTGCTGCTTATTAAAACTAATCTTATAGGCCTTACTGATCAAATTATTGAATCGTTTGCTCAAAAGAAAAAAGATTATAAGGCGATAATTGGTTTGGTGGATTCCGAGCCTTGTATAGCCCTGGTTGATGTTAATTTGTTAAACGATTCTTCTCTCGATATTAATTTATTTTATGATAATATCGATCCAAAATGGTCGTGTTGTACTCTAGATTCATTTGAGCTTAAGCTATTAAATAGTAATTCCAAAGTGGTTTCTTTTGGTCAGGAAATACAAAAGATGTTACGAGAAGACGCCATTAATAAGGGGGTATATTTAGAAGACCCAGATACTACATATTTATCATATGATACTACCTTTGGAAAGGATGTATTGATCGAACCCAACGTCTATTTTGGCCCCAAGGTTAGAATAGATAATAATGTTCATATTAGAGCCTTTTCTTATTTAGAAGGGGTAGAAATAGAGAGAGAATCTAAAATAGGACCTTTTGTCAGGATAAGAGGCGAGACTAAGATAGAAAGTAATGTAAAAATAGGAAATTTTGTAGAAATAAAAAATTCTACTTTCGGTACTGGTTCAAAAGCCTCTCATTTATCTTATATAGGGGATGCTACAATTGGCAGTAACGTAAACATAGGTGCTGGGGTAGTCACTTGTAATTATGATGGTTTGAAAAAGCATAAAACAATAATCAAAAATAACAGTTTTATTGGCTCCAATAGTTCTTTAATATCACCTATTACAATTGGCTGTAATGCACTTATAGGAGCTAGTTCCTTTATCAATAAAGATGTTCCCGACGATACTTTTGCTATTGGTCGGAGTCAACAACTTATGAAACCTAATAGGAGAAAATAAATATGTGCGGTATCATAGCTGGGGTTACTAATAATAATATTAATATATTACCTATGTTAGTAAGTGGTCTTGAGAAATTGGAATATAGGGGATATGATAGTGCTGGGCTTGCTGTGATACAAAATAATCAAATACATTTAGTTAAGACTGTCGGCAAAGTCTTAGAATTAAAAAAGCTTTTATCCCAGAAAAAATTAGAGAGTAATATAGGAATTGGTCATACAAGGTGGGCAACACATGGAGTACCAAGTGTAGTCAATGCTCATCCACATACAACTGATAGGATAGCAATAGTCCATAATGGAATTATTGAGAATTATAAAGAACTAAAGCAAGAATTACAGGGTTTAGGATATGGATTTAAATCTGAAACTGATACGGAAGTTGTTGCTAATCTACTTGATCACTATTTTTCCCTAAATAATAACCATATAGAAGCTTCTAGGCAGACTATTGCAAGATTGGAAGGGTCATTTTCTTTATTATTTATGTTTCATGATGCTGAGTTGTTATTCGCGACTTGTAAAAAAACTCCTTTAATTCTAGGTTTAGCAGAAGATGCTACTTACATTGCTTCAGATATAGTAGCTTTTGGTAATAATGTAGGTGATGTAGTGTATTTTGAGGATGAGGACGCAGTTTTAATTAGGCTAGATTCATATCAGATTTTTGATAAAAATGGTAATCCAGTTGAGCGTGCTGTTAAAAAATCTTCATTAATAGAAGAAGTGTCTAAAAAAGATTTCCCGCATTTCATGCTTAAAGAAATATACGAACAGCCAATAGTACTTGAAAAGGCCATAGATAAATATCTAAGAACAGATGAATTAAGTAAAATAAAGATAGATTGGCAAAATATTGAACATATAAAAATTTTAGCTTGCGGTACTGCTTATTATTCAGGGTTAGTTGCTAAATACTGGTTAGAAGAATTAACTAACATTGCAGTAGATTTAGAAATTGCATCAGAGTTTAGATATCGTACTGTTGCTAAGAAAAAAAACGAAGTTACAATTGTAATTTCTCAATCAGGAGAAACTTTAGATACCTTAGAGGCTTTAAAATATGCAAAAGCTAACGGCCAAGCTATTATTTCAATTGTGAATACAGAAAATAGTTCAATTGGCCGCGCATCTGATTATGTATTACCGATAATGGTGGGTCCTGAAATAGGAGTTGCTTCTACTAAAGCATTTTTGGGACAATTAATGGTTATTGTCGCGTTAGGATTAAATATAGGTCTGAAGAACCACAATATTTCTGATAATAAGTTTCAAGAGTTAAAAGCTTTATTATTAACTGTACCTAGTATGATTACAAAAATTTTGTCACAAAGTGACAAAATAAGAAGTGCCGCTATGCAGATTAAAGATTTTCCTAGTGTATTGTTTATTGGAAGGGGTAATTTATATCCTATTGCTCTTGAAGGGTCGCTAAAATTAAAAGAATTATCGTATATACATGCTGAAGGTTATGCCGGAGGTGAACTAAAACATGGTCCTATTTCTTTAATTGACAGTAACATGCCAATAGTTGCGCTAATGCCAAATGGCAGTTTATTTGAAAAAATGTTTTCAAATTTACAGGAGTTAGGTGCTAGAGGAGGTAAATTGTTAACTATTGTCGGTTCAAGTAATGTAAGAGAAGTAATAGATTCATCATCTTGGGTTCTAGAAATACCTGATTGCGAAGAATTTATTGCTCCGATGGTTTATGCTATACCTATGCAGCTGCTTGCATATTATACTGCTGATTTAAAAGGAAATGATATAGATCAACCACGTAACTTGGCTAAAAGCGTTACTGTAGAATAGTTAGATTTTTACTGAGGGTAGCCTTGTGAGTATAGGAAACCCCTATTGTAAAAAGAAAAAACCTTTTTGGTAAATCTCAATTTATCTCCATGGAGATTATTTTTCTGAGGAATAATATAGAAATCCGCTATTAATCGTTTTTCTCTGTTTTGAGTTTTATTATTACGTAGAAAAGTAAACGATAAATTAGAGGTAGTTTAAGAGAAGATCAACAAATTCAAATTCTGTAAAAAATATAAGGTGTAACTTTTCTTGCCAATCTCGTATAATAATAAATCATGTAGAGTGCTTTCCGAATTGTAGAACTGAAATTGCCCAAGTATAACATAATCAATTAGCCTCCTTTCCCTGGTTTTAGACCATAAAGTAAAAATGCAACGGAAAGTATGATCAATAAATATTAATGTAAAATAAAATCTAATTTATTACCTATCATTATATCAATATTTGCATGGGGAGGAATATTTACCAGTTCTGTGCTAAGAATAATATTTTCCGAGGGGGCAAGTTTGATATTATTATGGTTCTCAATTCTGGAATTTATTATCCTATTGGTTTTATCAAATATTCTAATTCTGATTAAAGGGACTTTGACGCTTTTACTAGATAAATTGGTTACTTTATAATTAATTATTGTTTTATCAAGGTGCTGGTAAGGGCGGACATCGCTAATAACTAAATTTTGGTTATTTAAAATAGAGGGCAGGACAAAACTATCCTGAAATAGAATTGTAACCATAAAGATAATCATACTTATTAGTAATATTGGCAAACCGTATAATAAATGCCCTGGAACTTTTATCGGTAATAGCACTGGTAAATTTATCCCATTACCAAGAAGAGGAGTTTTTGTAGATACTAATTCTACTTTCGGTTCAATTTTCACTTGCCCTAAAGGTTTTTGATGCCAAATGTGGAAGCATTTTGAACATTTTACTTTTCTGCCATTTTTACCTATTTGTTCAGCAGTTACGGTGAATCTGGTCTCACATCCCGGACAGGTAATATACATAACTTTGTTATTTTTTTAAAATTTATTTCCTTATTTATAAAAACAATTTACCTTAACAAAAAATAAAGTTATTTGTTGTGTGGTTCAACTTTTATTTAGGGTCAATAATGCGAGATTATATTAAAGCAATAGAAGAACTTTGGCAAATAAGAGATTCGTTAAATACCGGAAATGATAAATATACCAATGAAAAAAAAATTATTGATGAAATAATTTTTCAGCTTGGCGAAGGAAAAATAGTTGTCTGTGAAAAAATCACGGGACAGTGGTGCGTTAACGAATGGGTAAAAAAAGCCATTTTGCTAAATTTCAAACTTTCTGAAATGAAACTTTATGACGGCAATTGTATGAAATGGTATGATAAAGTTGATCCGCAGTTTCTGAATTTTTCCCAAGGTATATTTGAGCAAAAGGGATTCCGTATCGTTCCCGGTGCTTTTATTCGCCAAGGAGCTTATATAGGCAAAAATGCGGTGGTAATGCCTTCTTTTATAAATATTGGTGCTTACGTTGGAGATAATACTATGATAGATAGCTGGGCAACTATTGGCTCTTGTGCCTATATTGGTAATAATTGTCATATCTCCAGTGGAGCTGGAATTGGGGGGGTGTTAGAACCTTTACAGGCAAAACCTGTAATCATCGAAGATAATTGCTTTGTTGGTGCTGGTTCGCAAATTGTAGAAGGAATGATTCTAGAAGAAGGAGCGGTAATTAGTACCGGGGTTTTTATTGGTTCGTCAACAAAAATTATTAATCGTAATACCGGCGATATAATTTATGGTAGAATCCCTGCTTATTCAGTAGTTGTACCTGGAGTACTTCCATCTTCTAAAAAGGACTTGCCAGGGATTTATTGCGCAGTTATTGTAAAGCAGGTTGATAAAAAGACGAGAGAAAAAACGAGTCTTAATGAATTACTAAGAGATTAATTGTATGGCTATAGAACAGGTTTTAGAAACTCTTGCTAAATTAGTTAGTTTTAGATCGGTTACCCCTTATAGTAGTGGATCACTAGAATATATTGCTAAATTATTAACTAATTCTGGCTTTTCGTGTGATATTCAAGTTTTTGGAGAAAAAGAAGAAGAGAAAACTACAAATTTATATGCAAGATATGGAGATTGCAGTCCTAATATATGTTTTGCCGGTCATATAGATGTCGTACCGCCGCTAAATGAAAACTTATGGGATTATAACCCTTTCGAGTTGAAAGTTATAGGAGAAAAAGTATATGGTCGTGGCACTGTTGATATGAAAGGTGCAATTGCTTGTGGGATAGTATCAGCCTTAAATTATTTAAAAATTCAACCAAACCCGAAAGGCTCTATCAGTTTTCTGTTAACTAGCGATGAAGAAGGTTGTGCAAAATACGGTACAAAACCTATGCTTGAATATCTGGCTAAGAAAGGAGAAAAAATTGATTTTTCTATCTTAGGAGAACCAACCGCTAGATCTCACTTCGGAGATACTATAGCTATAGGTCGCCGCGGGAGTGTCAATTTTGTGCTAAAGATTGTAGGCAAACAAGGACATGTAGCATATCCGCATACCGCAATTAACCCCATTACTAGTGCGGTAAAAATTGCTGCTGATTTAATGAATATAAATTTCGACAATGGATCTGAATTTTTCGAAAAAACGAATTTAGAAATCACATCCTTTGATGTAGGGAATAATGTAGTTAATATTATTCCAGAGCAAGCTACCTTAAGATTTAATGTTCGGTTTAATGATTTGCATAGTGCTAAATCCATATTCAGAATCGTACTAGATGTAGTATCAAAACATGAAGTGATATTTGATTTGCAATATGAGTCATCAGCTGAATCTTTTGTACAAAAGTACTCTGACAAAATGAAAAAATTTACTGCTATAGTGCAAAACCAATGTCAGGTTCCACCGAAAATAGATACAAATGGAGGTACTTCTGATGCTCGTTTTATTCATAAATATTCGGAGATTGTGGAATTTGGTCTAAGCTTTGATCAAGCGCATAAAATTAACGAACACACCCAAATTAGTGATTTACAAAGTTTATATAACGTGTATTATGATTCCTTAGTTGAATTCTTACAAAAATAGCTAGATTTTTACGGCTAACCCGAATTCATAATGCGGATGTGGCGGAACTGGTAGACGCGCTAGATTTAGGTTCTAGTACCGCAAGGTGTGGGGGTTCAAGTCCCTCCATCCGTACCAAGTTTGCAAATTTTTATATCAATTTTTCACTAAATCTTTAGGTTAAATATGAATATTACCGAAATAAAAAATGATAAAACTGATCTTCACCTTAAAGTTAATATTCCATCAAAAGAGATCAGTGCTGAAATTGAAAAAGAGCTAGCTAGGTTGTCTAAAGATGCAAAAATTGACGGTTTTCGTGTAGGTAAAGTCCCTACTTCTTTTTTAAAGAAAAAATATGGAGATTCCCTCCGAGCAGAAGCTGTAAAAAATAAGATTGTTAAGGCAATAGGTGATATCACAAAAGACAGGAACTTAAGGGTACTTATGGAACCTGAAATTGAGGATATAATAGATGAGGAAAGTAAAGATCTGGAGTTTACCTTAAAGTATCAGTTGTTTCCAGAAGTTACTATACCGGATTTTAAAAATATCGCTATTGAAAAACCAGTTTTAGAATTGAAAGATAAAGATATAGATGAACAGCTGGAAAAGCTAGTTAGTGCTTCGAAAGAATACAAAAAAATAAATACATCTAAGGTTAAAAAAGGAGATCAGGTAACTATAGATGCAATTGGATATGTAGATGGTAAAGCCTTTGCTGGCGGGAAATTAACTGCTCATAAGCTTGTCCTTGGTAGTGGGGTTTTTATTCCGGGATTTGAAGACCAGTTAATTGGAGCTAAAACTGGGGATGATATATCGGTAAAGGTGGATTTTCCTAAGGATTACCATGAAAAAACCCTTGCCGGTAAACCTTCCGAGTTTAAAGTTAAAATCTTAGAGATCCATAGTGAAAGTGAAGTTAAACTTGACGATGAATTTGCTAAAAAACTCAATTTTGAAAATTTAGAGAAGTTAAGAGGACAAATTGCAAAAAATATGCAAGAAGTTTATGAAGAGCCAATAAAAACCATGATGAAAATGGCTCTTTTCGATAAACTGGAAAATATGCTAAAATTTGATGTACCAAAAACTTTACTTGATAAGGAAATTAAGATTTTAGAAAAACAGGCTGCCGAAGTAGAAGATAAAGAATTAGAAGAAAACTCGTCAAAAGATAAGGAAACTTATTTTGCAAAATTGGCACTACGGAGAGTTAAACTTGGCTTAATGCTTGCAGAGTATGTTAAGATTCATAAGTTAGAAATTGAGAAAACGGACATTCAAAAAGTAATTATGGATCAAGCAAAAAATTTTCCGGGTAGAGAAAATGAGATTATTGATTTTTACCTGAAACACCCTAAGGCTTTAGAATCTTTAAAGGGACCGGTTTTGGAAGATAAAGCGGTAAAAACTATTTTTGAAAAAGAAGTAAAATTACTTGAAAAATCTTATAGCAAGGACAAATTAGAAAAACTCCTAGCAAAGAATGCTAATGATCATTTACCTGAGTCTAGTAAGACCGATAATGTACACGAGCACTCCCATGAACATATACATGATGAAAATTGTAATCATGATTATGATCACGATGGTTATGTTAAAGCTCATAAGCATGATCGTGTTAGCAATCCTGAAACTTTCCACGATCACAGTCGTGAGCATAATGATAAAAGAGATCAGAAAAAAGCTAAAACAAAAAAATAGCACTTTGCCAAAGTTGATTGTACCAACCGAAGCTCCCAGGCCTGTTTCTTATTTTTAAAACGAATTTTAGAGCTCTAGAAGGTATTTTTAAAATGTTTTCTTCCCTTGGGCTAACCTATAAGTTGTAAAGATTTTAAAACTCAACTACTCTATGTTAATAATACGAGTTGTTATTCTCTATATAAATATAAAGTAATATGTCTTTGTTTGAGTTACTAGTTGTGCTTATAGTTGCTTTCCTTGTACTCAAGCCTGAAGACGTGCCTCATATAGCAAAAAAACTTAAAGATTGCTATAATTTCTTTAACACCACCAAAGCTGAAATAACTTCATATTTGGACTTAAGTCAAAAACCTAATATTAAGGTTGATGATGATATAGACCAAATAAACTTTTATTTAGAAAAAATAGCAAATTTGGGCGGAAAATATGAAGGAGAATATTCGTTAACTGAAATTAGAGATTATTACCAAAAATGGCAGCATCAAATTAATAGAAATAAAGAGGAAAAAGACTAAATGTGATTTTTATTATTATATTAAGTTACCGATAGGAGTAAATTGTTAATTAATAAAAACATCAACCCTTATCTAGTTACCGGTACAGGATTATATTAATTAAGCTTTTTAAGAAATAAGGTTTAACCTAACTTCATTATTAACTTTATAACAGTAGAAAGTAGCAGTACGCTACCAAAGCTTCCTAGCCACAAAGCGATAAACCAAAGCCATTGGCGTTTTTTATTAGTACATTCTTTCATGACTAGTTTTACCTCTAAATACATAGTAACTGTAAGCTGTATAAGTTAAAATAATTGGAAGAAAGATAATTACTCCGACTAATAATAATGATTGGGAGGTGGCCACTGCCGCAGCTTCCCAAATAGTAAATTTAAATGGGACAATCCAAGGATATAGACTTATACCTATATCTACATAACCCAGAAAGAATAAAACAATTGTTAGAAAAAATGGCCTTACTTCGTTAGAGGATTTCAAGTCCTTCCAGAGTAATATAAAACTTAAGGCCGTAAATAGAGGAATAGGTAACAGATAGAAAAAATTAGGTAAGCTGAACCATAATTTTATAATGCGTTTATCAATAAATGGCATAGAGATGCTAACTATCGCCATAGCTAGTCCTACATAGACAAGAACATAGGCAGCAATTCCTCTTGCCCAGCTTTGAGTAATATCTTCGGTTTTCATAATTAGCCAGGTAGCTCCTAGTAGTGCATAGCCGAATATCAGTGCTATGCCAGTTACAATGCTAAAACCATTAGCCCAGTCTAGTGGTCCTCCTGCAAAGCTTCTGCCATTTACTTCTATGCCTTGGACAAAGTTCCCTAGTATTACACCTTGCATAAAAGCGGCTAATAGCGATCCTACATGGAATGCTACATCCCAAATTTTACGATGTTCTTCTGAAGACTTGAAACGAAACTCAAATGCCACCCCGCGAAAGATTAGCCCTAATAACATAAATATTACCGGTAAATAAAGAGCTGGCATTAATATGGCATATGCTACCGGAAAAGCTGCGAATATTCCTCCTCCTCCCAGAATTAACCACGTCTCATTCCCATCCCAAAACGGAGCGATAGAGTTCATAATTCTGTCTCGACATTTATCGGAAGGGGCAAAAAGAAATAATATACCGCATCCTAAATCAAAACCATCTAGTAAGGCGTAAAGGAAAACTGCCGTTGCAATTAAAAATCCCCATATTAAGGGTAAATCAAGCCAAGAAGAAAAATCTAGCATCTACACTATTATCCTCTTTCTGTTTTTGGGTTTAATTCTTTGATAACCTGGAGAGGAAGCATACTATGATCGTAAAACTCTTCCTTCTCCTCTCCTATTTTAGGGCCTTTTTTAATAAGTTGTATAATATAATAGCACGCTGTACCGAAAATAGAGCTGTATACTATAACGAAAGCTAGTAAAGTTATTGCTACTTGCTGGGCAATAACCGGAGATATGCTTTCGGAAGTACGGAGTATTCCATAAACTGTATAAGGCTGCCGGCCAATTTCTGTAACAAACCAACCTGCAAGTAATGCAATAAACCCAGAGGGGCTCATAACTATACACCAAAATTGAAACCAACGAGTGTCAAACAACCTTTTTCGATAATAGAGAAAAAGTGCCAAAATACCCGTTATGATCATTGCAAGACCTAGACCTACCATTACCCTAAAAGACCAAAAGACTGCTATTACAGGAGGCTGATCTTCAGGTTTCCATTCTTTGAGCCCTTTTATTTCTCCGTCCAAACTGTGCGTTAGAATAAGGCTTGCAAGTTTAGGTATTACAACTTCATAATTATTAGTTTGGTTTTGCTGATCTGGGACAGCAAATAACCGAAGGCCTGCTCCTTTTTCTGTTTCCCAGGTTCCCTCTATAGCGGCAATTTTGCGTGGCTGATGCTCAAAAGTATTAAGCCCGTGTGCGTCTCCTATAAATAATTGCAATGGAGAAACAAAAATGGCCATAAGCATAGCCATTCCAAACATAATACGTGCATGCTGTATATACACGTTTTTATAGAGGTAATATGCTGCAACTCCGGCTACTGCAAAAGCAGTGGTAAGATAGGCTGCGGTTATCATATGAGCAAATCTATAAGGAAAGGAAGGATTAAATATAATCTCAAGCCAATTAGTGGGGTAGAGAAGGCCATCAGCCCCTATTTCAAATCCTTGCGGTGTCTGCATCCAGCTGTTTGCAGACAAAATCCAGAAAGCTGAGATTAGTGTTCCAATAGCAACAATGCAGGTAGAGAAGAAGTGCATATTACGGCTAACACGTCCCCAACCAAATAGCATTATTCCCAGAAAAGATGCTTCTAAGAAAAATGCAGTAAGCACTTCGTAACCAAGTAGTGGACCGATAACATTACCCACCTTGTCAGAAAACATCGACCAGTTAGTGCCGAATTGGTAAGCCATTACTATTCCTGATACCACTCCCATCCCAAAACAAACTGCAAAAATTTTAATCCACATTCTGTAAATTTCTTGGTAAATAGGTTTCTCTGTCTTTAGCCAAAGCCATTCTACTACTGCTAACCAACTAGCAAGTCCTATGGTAAACGCAGGAAAAATGATGTGAAAACTTATTGTAAAAGCATATTGAATGCGTGCAATTAATATAGGATCAAGCTCTACCATGTAATATATCTGAACTACATATTCCTAGGTATCTTATATTATAAAAATTTAAAAGTGTAGAGAAAAATAGCTTTGTCTTAGTTATTATTAAGTTGGGAGCCATTTTAACTATTTGTATTTGTTGCGTAGTGAAGACTAGGTATATTATCACTGGAGTTAGCTTTTTTTATAGTGCAACTATATTTAAAGGTAAAAATTACCACACCGGTTTTTTAGCTAAAAACTCTAAACATACAAATAATTAAATTGTAGACTATCTTCGATAGTCTACATTTGTCTAACTTTATCTACATTTTGAGCTTGCTGCTCTTTTATTTTCTCACTCATTAATTTTGGATTTTCCCGAGTATGAGTAGCTTGTTTATTTCTTATAAATTCTTTGAAATCAGAATCTTTAAATTTAAACTCTGACATATTTTGGCTAAAAGTCTTACTAGGATCAAATCTTTTATCTTTCTGCACATCTATACCTAGGGTTCTAGCAAAATCTAATCTTACTGTTTCTGGGGTGTAGGCGTCGTTTAAAGCTCCAACTAAAGCTTTTACGGTTTTCGTATCAGCTGTAATCATTCCTGATGTTCGGGAAGTAGCGGCAACAGTTATAACTTCTGTCAATACCTCATCCTTACTCTTGTTTTGCCAAGGACCGTCTTTACAGAAATCTAATAGAACATTTAATTTTTCACTTTTACCTCCGGTGACTTTGTCTTTCCAGGTCTGGACGGTCCCTTTGCTTTGTGAATCTTCGTATAGCTTAAGCAGAAAATCCTTAAGCTCAAAATTAGGGTCTTTTATAGGTACAATGTCATGATTGTCAAGATATCTTGATGTTTGCATGAACCCTTTGATATGTAAATATTCTGCCTTTTCCTGTGCTTTATCAAAAGAAAGCGTCCCGACATCATCAGTATTTAGTACTACAGTGTTTAAAGCATTTTCTCTCAATTTCTCATGAGTTTTATTTTCCTCTTCTGAATATTTAAAAATTCCCCCTACTCTTGCTAATACCTTAAAAACTACATCCATTAAAAATTTTACTAATTTGCTAGGATCAACAATTTTCTCCTTGGCACTGTAAATAGCTATATTAGCCGAATCATCCATACTAGAACCAAAAGCTAAGGCAAGAGTACGGCCGTTTTTTTTAGCAGCTTGAATTTCTGCCGGGTTATCTGAAATATCTTGGGGGCCTGTTTCTTTATCCTTGTCGAAATAGCTTAAAGGAATATTATCTCTGTAACCGCCGTCAACATATTCCTTACCGTTAATCTTAACCGGTTCGAATACTATAGGAATAGATGCAGAGGCTCTGCATGCCAAGGCAATTTCCACGTCAGGGGTGTTTTTTCTACTATCAAAAATCTCAAGATCACCAGTATCTCTCCTTGTTGCTGTAACTAGTAAATCTTTAAATGTTTTGGGTGCGATAACCCGCAGCATGGCCAAGTCTCCGAATAAGATTTTTCCTTCCGGGTCCAGACTTTTTTGCCTTATTTCTTCAATCTCTTTACCGCCGGAACTAATTATATTTTGTAAAATACTTTCTTGCCTTGTAAGCTCTTTAAGCGATTCTTCTTGTTCAGATGGAGATAATGATTGTAGAGCCGATTTTTGCTGCTCTATTTCTTGTAAACGCTTGGTGCACAGACCAATTACATCATTTTGATTCAAAAAGTCTGAAATATTGCTACGAATAGTAGTTTTAAGTAATTCCAGTAGCGGTTTACCGTCTTTATTAATGAGAAATCCTTCCCCGAGTAATCCTTTGAGATTTGTATCTTTAGTAATTTGTTTGTATTTCTCGCTACTAATACCTGTAGCTATCATAGCAGCAGTTAAAGAACCTGCTGAAGAACCAGCAACAGCCTCAAGTCCCTTAAGAATTCCTCCTTTAGATAAAGCTTCATGGGCTCCCGAGTAAATCGCTCCTTTAGCACCTCCCCCACTAAAGCTAGCGCATTTAAAAGGTTGGTTTTGGGCTGCTATTATTTCTTCTATTATTTCTTCAATTGAACTACTTGCCATAATAAGATCACCGTTTTAAATTGCTTGTATATTTTATGCGATTTTAACATAAGTAGCTTCCGATACAGAACTTTCAAATATTAATTCAAGTGATAATATTTAAATAAAGTGTTTTTAATGACAACAAGGCAAAAATTTGTTAAAATCCGCAGTGTAGTTTTAATTAAAAAAGCCGCCAAAAAATAATATGCAATTTATAGACGAAGCCAAAATATATATCAAAGCGGGGGACGGCGGTAATGGATCAGTAAGTTTCAGAAGAGAAAAATTTATTGACCGAGGCGGCCCTGATGGTGGTGACGGCGGTAATGGTGGAAGTATTATCTTCCAAAGCAATTCCCATCTTAATACATTGTTAGAATTTCGTTATAAGAGGCATTTTAAAGCTGAAAATGGTGTCTCAGGTAAGGGGCGTAATATGACCGGTAAATCCGGCAAGCCGTTAGTTTTAAAGGTTCCAGTCGGTACACAAATTTTTTCAGAAGATGGAAATTTGCTAATCCACGATTTTACCCGAGATAATCAGCAGTTTGAAATTATTGCAGGTGGAAAGGGTGGACTTGGAAATAGCCATTTTAAATCAAGTACAAATAAATCTCCCAGAAAACGAACAGAAGGAGAAGTTGGTGGAGAAATGGATGTTTATTTGAAGTTAAAACTTCTATCTGATGCCGGATTAATTGGTTTTCCAAATGTTGGTAAATCTACTTTTCTTTCACGAACTACAGCAGCAAAGCCCAAAATTGCTAATTATCAATTTACTACCCTAAAACCTTCTCTTGGAGTTGTTTATGTAGATGGAGAAGAATTCGTTTTAGCTGATATTCCAGGCCTTATTGAAGGAGCCCATTCCGGTAAGGGTCTTGGGGATAAGTTTCTTAAGCATATAGAAAGATGCGGGGTACTTATTCATATAATAGATGCAAATTCTTCTCATGTGGATAAAGATTATCTCACAATTAGAAATGAACTTGAATCTTATTCTCCTCTTCTTAAAGATAGAACGGAAATCGTATGTATTAATAAAATAGATAGTGTAGGAGAGCGTGAATTAGCAAAAAAAGTAAGGTTACTCGAAAAAGTAGCAAATAAAAAAATATATCTTATTTCCGGATATTTAAATATTGGCCTTGAAGTAGTCCTTAAACAAGCATTAAAGGAAATTAAATCTTGGCGGGATAATACATAATAAGTATAATCTAAAACACCTAAAGCAAGTTCTAAATTATATTTATTATTATAAATACACCTCGATCCTGCGATATAATTTAGGGAGCTGAGATTCATTAAATAACTATAAAAGCAAGATTCATCAACTAATTAATAGTGTTTTTACGTTCACGAGAAATGAAAAAAAGAATTTTAACAGGTGATAGACCAAGTGGTAGATTACATTTAGGGCATTATGTAGGATCCCTGCAAAGCAGGGTCAAACTACAATATGAATATGATCAGTACATTATGATTGCTGATGTCCAAGCCTTAACTGATAATTTTGAAAATCCCAAGAAGATTACAGAAAATGTTTTTGAAGTTGCCAAAGATTATTTAAGCGTTGGAATTGATCCTAGCCAAACGACAATTTTCGTTCAATCTCAGATTCCGGAAATTGGCGAATTAACGGTTTATTACCTAAATTTAGTAACCGTTGGGAGGCTAGAAAGAAACCCTACGGTTAAATCTGAAATTCAACAGAAAGGTTTTAATGATTCCATACCAGCCGGTTTTTTGTGCTACCCTGTTAGTCAAGCAGCTGACATAACTATTTTTCAGGCAGAATTAGTACCTGTCGGTGATGATCAAGTGCCGATGATTGAGCAAACAAATGAAATCGTCAGGCGTTTTAATAGAATTTATGGTTCCGAGTGCCTTAAAGAATGCAATGCTATTTTAAGTAATACTCCACGGTTAGTGGGAATTGACGGCAAGGCTAAAGCTAGTAAATCGTTAGGTAATGCTATTTCCCTTTCAGATACGCAGGAAGAAATTAAACAGAAAATATTTCAGATGTTTACTGACCCTACTCATCTGAAAATCAGCGATCCAGGCCAGGTGGAAGGAAATGTAGTGTTTACTTATTTGGATATTTTTCACCCTGATAAGCAAGAGGTTGAGTCTCTAAAAGCGCATTATAGAAGAGGCGGCCTTGGAGATATGACTATAAAAAATATTTTAAATAATAGCATTCAGGATTTACTTAAAGATATACGGGAGAAAAGGGAAACTATAAAACAAAAAGATGTTCAAGAAATACTTTATCAGGGCACTGCTAAAGTATCTCAGCGAGCGAAACTGACTATGGAAGAGGTTAGAGAAGCTATAGGAGTTAAATATTTCTAAGATAGTTTTTATGAGCATTATCGATAGCAAATTTAAAGAGGAATTAAAAATTGAGCATAGCCTAAAGCCGAATATTAATGATATTGAATTTTTAACCAAAAAGCTAAATGATGAAACTGCTGAATTAGGCTCAACTCATCCTTTTGCTTTCTTCATTCGCAATAATGCTAATGAAATTATAGCAGGGTGTAATGGCTTTGTGGTATTTGGTGCGATATATACTGATCAGCTATGGGTACATCCGGAATGGCGTAAACAAAACCTGGGTCGGGAGTTGATGAAACATGTACATGATTACGGTCGCAAAATAGGTTGCAGAATGGCCACGGTTGCTACAATGAGCTTCCAGAGTCAAGGATTCTATGAAAAATTAGGTTATAAAGTTGACTTTGAACGTAACGGCTATGTTAATGGTTCTTCTTGTTTATTTTTACAATTAGCTTTAAGTGAGGATAGAACCAAAACAATAAAACTTCTACCTTATGATAAAGAGTGGCCTAAAATGTTTGAGGCAGAAGCTATCAAAATTAAGGAGGCTCTTGGCCAAAATTGCGTAGCAATACACCATATTGGGTCAACTTCCGTCCCTGGCCTTGCTGCTAAACCCAAAATAGACATTACCACAGTCGTCAAACCATTTATTCCTTTGGAGTGGTCGGTTAATACTATGACAGATATTTTGGGAAGCTTAGACTACACATATAAGGGAGAATGGAACGTTCCATTTAAATATGGTTTTATAAAAAGAGGAGACGTTAATGTAAATCTTCATGTTTATGAAGAAGGACACCCTGAAATAGAGGTATTACTACTATTTAGAGATTATTTACGAAAAAATAACAAAGCGCGTGATGAATATACTACTTTAAAAGAGGAGATTCTGAAAGACCCTTTATCTTCTGTTAAAACTTATTCTATATTTCCTGCTTACACTTTAAGGAAAAATGATTTTATATTAAATGTTTTAAAGCAAAATGACTTTAAGCGTACAAGGTTCGTAAAATGTACTCATCATAATGAAATTCAAGCCGCTAAATATTTTCGTCAAAAATATTTTTTCGATAAAGCTTCCATAAAAGATCCATATATCTGGACATTTAATCACCCTGATCATGTTCATTTTATTTTATATCAGGGTACTCTAATTATAGGTTACGGGCATATCCAGCTCTGTTCAAATGCAAAGGCGATTCTTCGAATTATTGTAATTGAGCAAGAAAAAAGAAACCAGGGGTTAGGAGTATACTTTTTAAAGCTAATCGAGAAATGGTTGAAAAATCAAAATTATCGAACTATTCATAGTCACTCTTCTCCAGCTGCTATAGAATTTTATAAGAAATATGGCTACCATAAAATGCCCTTTAATGATCCTGACGGCTATGAAAGCGATCCTTTTGATATACCAGTTGGCAAAAATTTATGAGTATTAATTAAAACTCAAAATATAAAGAGTCAGTAATCTTAAAAAAATGAATAAGGTAATAATAGTTTGTGGCCCAACAGCCAGCGGTAAAACCCAATTTGCGCATTTAATTGCTAAAAATCATAATGGTGAAATAGTAAATGCCGATTCTATGCAATTATATAAATCCTTACCTATTATTACTTCTTCTCCTTCTCGGGAATTGAAAAATGAATTGCCATATCACTTATATAATTTTCTTGATGTTAACTATGAATGTTCAGTTGCAAAGTATGCTCAGTTAGCAGCAGAAAAAATCAAGGAAATATCTACCCGTAAGAAACTGTCTGTATTAGTTGGTGGATCCGGTATGTATATTAATTCTTTAATAAAAGGATTTAGCTATATACCAGATATAGAGCCAGAAGTTCGCACAAAGGTAAGAGGTTTGCAAGCTTCATTAGGTTCTAATGACTTTTTTGAGTTATTAAAAAAATCCGACCCTGAAATCGCTAGGGTTTTAAATGCCCAGGACTCACAGAGAGTAGCTAGAGCCTATGAAGTTTTTCTGCAAACTGGAAAATCCATCCTATATTATCAAAAAAGTAACATCAAATTATTGGAAGGCTTTAGCTTTAAGGTTATCCTGCTTCTGCCAAACCGACAATTTTTATATTTCCTGTGTAATAATAGACTAGAACAAATGTTTAAAAATGGCGCAATTGAGGAGGTAAAAAGCTTATTTAACGGAAGATGCAACATAAATGCTTCATCTATGAAATCCCTTGGCGTAAAAGAAATAATATCTTATTTAGAAAATAGGATATCTAAAGGTCAAGCCTTGGAGATAGCTCAAACTAGAACCAGGCAATATGCTAAACGTCAGATTACTTGGTTTAAAAATCAACTTCAAGAAAAGGATATAATAGAATTTTCGAACTACGAGGAATATGAGAAAATTTTAACAATGGTGAGCCCGCCGGGATTCGAACCCGGGACAACCTGATTAAAAGTCAAGTGCTCTACCAGCTGAGCTACGGGCTCACAAAGTATAATATTTAAAGTAACAAGCAGATTCTTTTGATCTGTTTATACAAAAATACTGTTACCGCTCACCAATGTTTAATATTGTATATACATTTTTTAAGCAAAAACCTTAGGAGTTAAACTCATAAAATGTGTTTTACTTTATCGTAGAAAAACCATAATATGTCAACAACTATTTTTGTAGAAAAGGTTTAGATGAAAAATGTATTCTGATACTGTAGTTATAATTCCTGCTAGAATTGCTTCCACAAGACTTGAAAATAAGCCATTGCAAATGATTGGAAACAAAACAATGATTGAGCATGTAGTTTCTAGGGTGAGCAGAATAGCAGTTGCTGGAGTTTTTGTTGCAACTGATTCAGAAGAAATTTTTTCACTTGTATCAGGCAAAGGTTTTTCTGCAATAATGACAGATAAGGACTGCTTAACCGGTACTGATAGAGTATACGACGCTTTTAAGAAACTACCTAATCGTAAAGCGATAAAATACGTTATAAACGTGCAAGGGGACATGCCTTTTATTGATGAGGCAATAATTCCTAAAATCATCACAGGCTTAAAAACGGGGAAATTCGATATAATGACCTCTGTAGTAAAAGTGGGTAAGGATATTGCCCATTTGCCCTCAAATGTAAAAGTAGTAATAGACAAAAACAGTAAAGCACTTTATTTTTCCAGATCACTTGTTCCAAGCGGGGCATCAGAGTTTCTTTATCATGTGGGAATTTACGGTTTTAAAGCTACTCATCTTGAAAAATTTGTTTCACTAGAACAAAGCGAAAATGAAAAAAGTGAAAATCTAGAGCAATTAAGAGCTTTAGATAATGGAATGACAATAGGAGTTTGTTATTCTAACGAGATTCCAATTTCGGTAGATACTAAAGAAGATCTAGCGAAAGCGCAAGATTTTATAATCAAACATCCTGAATATTTAACTTAGAAAAGTAAAACCTAAGCCCATAATTTATATTAATTGTTTGGAAATATCTTTCTAAAAAGAACATATGTGTGGGTTTTAAGCTACAATGATATTCATTATTCACTTATGCTATTTTAAGGTTAGGGGGCGGCTTAAGTCTCTTTATTAGTAGCACCACTCTAACATCATGCCTTTAAATTATTTCATTTAATCATATAATTTGTAACTTGTTATTTAAATTATATTAATGCTAATATTTAAATAACAAATTAACGTTATGTAAATCGCTATGAAAACAGCAGAAAAAGATATTTTAGAAGTTGAGGATCCAGTAAAAAAAGCAAGAGCTCAAAAAGCTTTTGAGGCCTTAAATCATATCTTTTCTGGAAAAGAAAACGGTCTAATAAATAGTGTTTTAAATGATTATACTACGGTAACAAAAGTAGTTAATGGGCAAGAGGTTACACAAGCACCAGGTTTAAGCTTAGGTACGATTTTTAAAGCAATAGGCTTTGCTATAAGAAACCCAAGGTATATTAAAAGCTTATATAACCTATATAAGTTTCCAGAAATAATTCAAGCTCCAGCTTTCCAAGAAAAATTATTAAACAACGACAATACTTGGAAATTTATAGGATATGTAGGGGAAAAATTGCCCCAAATCGGTAAAGTTCTTGATTATTTTAAATTTCCAGAATTTGCTGAGGGGAATATATTAGATAGTAAAGGGTTAAAAGCTTTAAGTAGCGTACTTACTAGCAAAGAAGCCCAAGGCAAATTAAAGGAAATAGCTCTTGAGTCAAGAAAGACTAATCCTGATATGAATAAAACGATTAATAATATTCTGGATTTAATGCAAACCCCCGGGTTTGCTGATTACATGAATAGCAAGGGAGGTGCTCTACAGAATTATATTGTTAAATCGTTACAAGCTCAAAAAGATATAGATGCTCAGCTGAATACATATGGTTTAAAACCTGAGAATTTACAGCAAATTACTAGTATAGTGCCAATACTCCTTAATAATCCAAAGGCTTTGAAGAGCTTTTATGGACAATTTAGCGAGGGACGTTATACCGATATGGTTAAGGAGTTATTAGTACTGTCCAAAGGTAATCCTCAAATTACTCAATATTTTAAAGATAATCAGGATTTATTTGTGGGAGTTATTGATAAAATTGTTAAAACAACCCCAGCACTAGAAGGATATGATATTAAGGGGGATTTATATAAAATTGTCCCTAATCTACTTGAAAAACCTGATAAATTAATAGATCTTATCTCCCTTTATGAAAAGGGCAAGTATACAGATATAGGTAAAGAGTTTTTAGGGATGATTCAAGAAGATAAGAATTTAAAACAATATTTTACTGAAAATAGCGAATTATTTAAACGTATTCTAGTGGATAAAGCTATGGGTATGAAAAGCTATGGAGTAAAAGACGAAGTAGCTGAAATATTTACCCACGTGATGAGAGATCAGAATATTCCGAGAGTTCATGGTCTTTTAGATAAACAAAAACAAGGTGATTGGTTGGGATTAATTACGGATACATGCCGGATGATCGAAGAAGACCCAAAGTTTGCTCAGTATATGAGAGATAATCAAGAGAGTTTTAGCAAAATAGTAACAGCCATAGTGGATTCTTATCCGGCTATTAAGATCTACACCGGTAATTTGCCTGTCGGTGAACTGGCTGCTAATCTGTTAAAAGACCCGAAATCAATTAGAGAAGTTATAGAAGGTTATCAGAAGGGTGAGGTTTCTATGTTAACTCGAAGTGCTAAATTTCTTGCTAAAAAAGCTCTCGATAGTCAGGCAAGAGGAGCTGTTTTAGGTATAGTAAGCAGTTGGGTATTTGGGGATGGAACAGGTAAACAGGAGGTTATTAATCGTATCCCTGAAGCGATAATAGAAGTGAGCCTTCCACCAGAAACCCGCATTTCCTTAAACGATGCTGCAAAAACGGTTATTGCTGCCGGGGATGATACAAGCAAAAAACAAGAATTAATAGCCTTAATACAGCGAAATATATTATTTGACGAAGTAACTATTGGTAGCTCTGAAAAACAAGTTAAACTCGAGAATATAGATATAAATAATAGTTTTGTTAATAGCAAATTCACTAATGTTTCATTTCAAGGTTCTAAATTTACTAATGCGAGTTTTACCGGAGCAACTTTTGAAAATGTAGATTTTAGCAATACGGAACTAGATGGAATAACGTTTCAAAGCCTCATACCGGCCTTAAAGAGCGGTACAATTTCATTAAAAGGTATAAAAGTAGTGGGACAGATGCCATATGCTCTTGATTTATCCGATATTTCGCTTCAGGGGATAGATTTATCTGGTGTAACTTCAATGGCTGGGGTGAATTTAAAAAATACCGATTTTAGGAGAGCTGCCTTGCCACAGGAGGGAATGGCTTTAAAGGAATCGTATAATTTAAGTTCTGCCACTTTCGATACTGATATGTCTGATTTACAAAAGAAAAATCAAAAATATATGATGGATTTGATTATAGATTCTATTATTTCTAAAGCAGAATATTTAGAGGAGTCAATAGCTGATCCTAAATTATTACGTAAAAATATAGAAGAGCTATATTTAAGCGACTCCCTTATGGGTCAAGAATTGAGGAAACTTACTGGTCAAAATCCGGACATTACGAAATATAAATATTTCCCGGTAGCACCAAGTAGTTATAGTAATAGCTCTGATCTGTCTACTACTGCTGCTATTATGACTCTGTTATATGAGAATAGAAATGATAGTGATAGTATAGAGGCTAAAATGGCTGCGAATATTATTGCTGATCAAGTTACGGAAAAATTATTCGAGCAGGGTACCAATCGGGGTAAAGACGGCTACATGATAAGAGGAGCGTGTCAGACGGCTATAAAAGCTTTTTTAAAGGAGAATCCTGGAATTACAGCTCATGCCTTGATAAATAGCGAAAATTTACCGGAACTGGTCAGTGAACTCGCTACAGATATTAATAAAAAAACAAAATATACTACTGTAGGACTAGTGTCAGGAGGTATATACTTACCTGAAGGTGCACTTACAGAAGAAATGATCGGTAAGATGGCTAAACAAATGCATGAGTCTTACAAATTCAGCAAAGCTGAGCTGGAAGAGATTCACGCATTAGCGCAAGGTATAGGACAGAATTTATTTTCTGGAGGAGAGAAAGGCAAAAGGAAAGAAGATACTGCGCTAATATTTGAAAGTTTGAAAGATGTTATATTGGATATGAAAAAAGAACACGGCGGAATTGAAGTGGCTGATATTTTAAAACAAAAAAGAACAGAGTTAATTGGGAAAGTGGAGTCGGGTTATTTTTCTGTAACCAGAACCGGTCTTACTAAAGAATATTATCAAAATACGAAATATACTACTGTCGGACTTGCCTCTGGCGGAATATATTTAGATCCGGCTCGATCCAAAGATCCTAATTTCTTATCAGCGGTAAAAGAATTTATTGTAGGCTTGATAGGTAGTGATATTGCCAAAAAAGAAAAGTCTCTTCAGCCTGAAACGACGGCTGAAAAGATAAAAAAACTGGTAGGCGAGGTCGTAAATTCTTCTGTCGAAGAGCATATTAGCAATAGAAGTTCAACTCAGAATTTTGCATCATCTTCTCGTTCTTCAAGGACAAGTGAACTTGTTAAATAGTATGAGTAATAGATGAGTAAAAAACCTTAAAAAGGAGAAAAAAATAACATCTTGGAATATATCTTGGAAGTACTTTAATCAATTTTCTTAAGGTTAACCATTTAAAACTTTTAAACTGATCAAGGTCAAATATAAATTGGCACTAAAATCAGGATGCTGCCCTTTCATATATTGATATGACAACAGATAAAAGTATAACGCAAATATTTTTTTCTTTGCAGCATTTTAAGGTATGCTGCCTACCTCATGTTTTAGTGCTATTTAGATTTTGACTAGCTAAAGTTTTTATATCATAAAAAAGATCTTCATAAATTTTTATGGTACTTTTATAATTTATCTCAAAATTTTTGCGCTGGAATTCAATAAAATCGGCTGCTGTCTTACATTTTAAAACTTCCTGTGCAAGTTCCATATTCTGTTCAAAACTTTGTCTTATATTATTAGATAACTTTGTTATCATATTGTCTACTATACTTGTTTCGTAACTGCTTTTACCATGCGGACTACACATAGGCCCAATACCGGCTTTCATAAAACTTTCCATTTTTTCTTTGACCTCTTCAGTTACAAAGCCAAAAGGTAGGTTCAGATTTTTCTTTTGAGAGTTATTGGTTGTATTCCCTAAACCGTGGGTATCTAATTTCTCCGTTTTGATAGATTTTGCGGTATTTTCTTTGCCGGTAGGCATTTTTGTGGTTGTTTTGTTTTTAGACATTTTGTAAAACTCCTTTAATATATCATTAATTAACTTAAATAAAATGATATATTAATCAATACTGTACATTCTATATCATTATTGTCTTACATCACGAATTTTGGAAACTTCTGTGTTTTTTATATCCAAGGTGGTTCTAAAAGGGCTAATATCGACCCCTCCTCTTCTAGTATATTTTGCAAAAACAGTTAATTTTTCTGGTTTGCATTTTTCCAATATATCAACAAATATATGTTCTATACACTCTTCATGGAAGCCATTGTGATTTCTATAAGAAATTAAATATTTTAACAGGGATTGATGATCTATTTTTTTACCCTTATAACTAATTTGGATCGAGGCCCAATCAGGTTGACCGGTAACTAAGCAATTAGATTTTAATAAATTTGAGTATAGCACCTCTTCTACAATCTGCTCTTGATTGTTTAAATCTATTTTTAGTAATTCAGAAGTAACTTGGTACTGCGAAACTTCTACAGGAAGTTCATCAAGTAAAACCCCTTGAAAAATATTTAACGGCTGGTTTTTGTAATGACTGAGTTTATTTATATACACTTTCACCGGCAACCCCGCTGTCTTGCTGAGGTCGGATTTTATAAGATTATATACTTCTTCTTCAGTAGCAAATTTAGTATTATTAAAAGAGTTTAAGTATAATTTAACAGATTTTGATTCTATCAAAAATTCTGAATTTGCCGGTACAACAAAATGCATAATCCTTACTTCAGGTTTGCCTTTTGAATCTAACCAAGAAAGTTCATAACAATTCCATAAATCGTAACCATTAAAGGGTAGAGATGCCTCCTTAATTATTTTGTCTCTAGCTAAATTTCTTTTTATGGGAAACAATAATGAATTATCATACTTACTTTTGTAGGAGACTTGTTTACCAAGTAATATTTCTGACATATGTTTTATATGTTGTTAAATTACCCAAATAAATTGGTGCATCTGATTGGATTTGAACCAACGACCTCTGCCTTCGGAGGGCAACGCTCTATCCAGCTGAGCTACAGATGCTTAAATAATTAAGCCTAAATTAGTATAGAAAATCTTAAATGTAAATATTTAATCAGGCCATACATTATTCGAATTACATTAACTTGGACAAAACTAAAACAAATATTGATTTCTTTTTGTTACGTAAATAATTTATATTGAGTTAAAAATTATGATTGCAAAATGAATTATTTCGAACTATTTGCTCTAGAACAAAATTATACCCTTGACCAAAAGCACTTAAGAAAACAGTATTTAGCTTTGCAGGAGAAATACCACCCCGATAAGGCAAAAGATGAACTACAGCGTCATAAAAATGCTGAGCATTCGATGCTTATTAACGAAGCTTTTAAAGTCTTAAAAGATGATTATTTGAGGGCTGAATATATTCTACAGCTAAAAGGTGAAGCCCTAAATGATAACACGTTAAAGACAGTTTTATCTCCTGCCCAGTTAGAAGAAATACTAGAAGAATATGAATTAATAGAAAATATCAGGGAAGATTTATCAAGTTTATATAGTATTGAAAAAAATAAAATCGAAATTTATAAGGAGTTAGTTCATAATATAGCTATTGCTTTTTCAGAAAATAATATTAAACAAGCTCTTGATCTTACTGTTCGGCTAAAGTATCTTACTAATTTAGTCAACAATATAAAGCTAAAGATTAAGAATGCAGATAATTGAAATTGAAGAGCCGGGTAAAAGCGAGCTGCAAGATGAAATAGTAGTAGGAATTGATTTTGGTACTACTAACTCTTTAATTGCTTATTCCAGGCATAACAATCCGCAAATAATTAACTCAGTAGGAAAAAATGGTCTTTTACCGTCAGTTATATTTTATGATGACCAACTAGAAAAATTTGTAATAGGCAAAAATAGAGGGGAAAAAAAGTCTATTTCCTCTATCAAAAGGCTTCTTTCTAAATCCTATAAGGAAATTAAATCGACGGAAGTTTTGGATAAAATATTATCAGATTTTGGGGTAGCGGATCATACTTCACCTATGCCTAAACTTACCTTTGGCAGTACAAACTATAGTTTTCCTGAATTAGCAGCAAAGATATTTTTACACTTAAAGGAACATGCAGAGCAGGAGCTTGGGGCGGCTATAAGTAAAGCCGTTGTATCGGTTCCGGCTTATTTTGATGATGCATCTAGAGGAGCAGTTATGTTGGCTGCTAAAATTGCTGGCTTTGACGTATTACGACTTATTGCTGAACCGACAGCAGCTGCTTATGCTTACGGGTTTCATAAAAAATCCGAAGGGGCTTATATGATTTATGATCTTGGGGGAGGTACTTTTGATGTTTCTATATTAAACATGGAAGCAGGTATTTTTCAGGTCATTGCTACAGGTGGTGATAATTTACTGGGTGGTGATGATTTAGACCATATCTTAGCGGAGCGTATTGCCAAAGAGCTAAATATTAGCTTAGAACCAAGTTTATACCTGAAGGCGAAGGAGCTTAAAGAGCTACTGTCGTCCCAAAATAGTGCTTCCTTAAATTTTGGTAGTCAAAAGTTTGAAATTACAAGGGAAGTTTTTGACAACCTTATTTCGAAGGTAATTAATAGAACAATTAAAATAGCCAAAGATACTTTATTTGATGCTGATGTTAAACTGGACGGTATAGTATTAGTCGGGGGTTCAACAAGGATACCGTTTATTGCTCAAAACTTAACTAAAGCGTTTGGCGTTAAGGTATTTTCTGATATTGATCCTGACAGAGCAGTTGTTATTGGAGCTGCTCTCCAAGCAGAGAATTTATCTTTAGCTTCTAGCCGGAATTCATTATTAATAGATGTTTTACCTCTATCAGTAGGTATGGAATTATACGGAGGTATTGCTGAAAAGATTATCATGCGTAACACTCCAATTCCTTTTTCTATTACTAAAATTTTTACCACTTATGCGGATTATCAAACCGGTATGCAATTTCATATAGTGCAAGGAGAAAGGGAAATGGTACAAGATTGTAGATCTCTTGCTAGGTTTGAGCTAAAAAATATTCCGCCTATGAAAGCAGGTAGGGCAAAAATAGAAGTAACTTTTGCTATTGATGCTGATGGTATTTTATCTGTTACTGCTAAAGAACATAATAGCGGAATAGCTCAAAATATTGAATTAAAACCTAGCTATGGATTAAGCCAGGTAGAAATAAATAATATGCTTGAAAATGCTTTTAAAAATGCTGAAGAAGATTATAAAACCAGGCTTTTGACTGAGACTCGAATTGATGCGCAGAATGTAATTGCCGGCATCACAAAAGCTTTAAATGAAACTCCTAAGATTTTAAATACAGAAGAGAAGGAAGCAATAATGTCTTTAATAAATTCTTTAGAGAATATAATGTATTCTAATAATCGGGAGGAGATTTTAACTAAAATCGAGGAGTTAAACAAGTCGGCAGCAGATTTTATTGAAAAACATTTAAATAGTGGAGCTAAATCCTTACTTGAAGGCCGTCATATAGATGATCTTTAAACTTTTTTAAAAAGTAACCAATAGGTTAACACCTAAGAGAAGGAATGAAGAATATTAGATAAAACTATATTTCTTGCCAGTTATCACCATGAGATATATCTACCTTAATCGGTACATTCAAGGTAATTATATTTTCCATAGTAGTTTTTATTAATTTAGTTACTAATTCTACTTCGGCTATCGGTGCTTCAAATACCAGTTCATCATGAATTTGTAAAATCATCGTTGTTTTTAGCAAGGTTGCTTTTAATTTTTCCTCTATTGCAATCATTGCCATTTTTGCAATATCGGCAGTAAGGCTTTGCATCGGAGCATTAATAGCGGCTCTTTCGGCGAAAGAACGTAAACTATGATTTTTGTTATTAATCATTGGTACATAACATCTTCTACCAAGTAGGTTTTCTACGTAAAGATTTTGGCGAGCAAAATTAATAGTCTCTACCATATATTTTTCAATACCGGGATATTCCTGAAAATATTTTGCTATATAGTCTGCTGCAGCTTTCTTAGGGATATTTAGATTTTTGGCAAGGCCAAATGAGCTAATCCCGTAAATAATTCCGAAGTTAATTGCTTTAGCATTTCTTCTTAATTCCGGGGTTACTTTATCCATTTCTACACCAAAAATCTGGCTGGCGGTTTGTTTATGAATATCTTCTCCTTTAATAAATGCTTCTTTAAGTGCCTGTATATTTGCTACATGGCTTAGAATTCGTAGTTCTATTTGAGAGTAATCTGCTGAAATTAGTTTATATCCTGCAGGAGCAATAAAGGCAGCTCTGATGTTATTTCCTTCTGGCGTACGGATAGGGATATTCTGAACATTTGGATTATTGGAGCTTAAACGTCCAGTGGTAGTGGAAGTTTGCAAGAAAGTGGTATGTACTCTGCTAGTTATGGGATCGGCTTGTTTAGGTAACGCATCAGTATAAGTATTTTTTAATTTTGTTAAATGTCGGTATTTTAAAATTAGGTTAGCAATTTCATATCCTTCCTCACTTAATTTTTCTAAAACTTCTATGCCGGTGCCATAGGTTTTTGATTTACCTAATATTTTTGAAAACGGCAACTGGAGCTTTTCAAATAAAATCTCACCAAGTTGCTTTGGAGAGGCAATATTGAATTGTTGCCCGCAATATAAGAAAATATCTTTTTCCAGTATCTGTATTTCTTTCTGAAATTCAGCAGATAATTTCTGTAAACATGTGGTATCGATTTTAATACCGTACACTTCCATATTATGCAAAATTCTACATAAAGGTAAATCAATTGTCTGATATAAATGCAAGGTTTTCTGTTGAAAAAGCTGTTTTTGTATTTCGCTATAACATTCAAAAAAATATTGGGATAAGCTTATATCAGGCAAAGAATTATCTATATTTTTATCAGTATAATAATTTATTATTTCATGAATGGATTTAGCTTTATTACCTGCAGAAAGGCAATAATCCATAAGGTTTAAATCTTCGAAACCATTTAACGGACTAGAAAAATTTTTATATAAACTTTTTAAGTCATAGGTTATTTTTTTAATAGAAAAACTTGCAAATAACTCTTCAATAAAATTGTTGTGGTCTACTATTGTAGAATCATTGTTTGCATAAGAAAACAAATCGGCTGGATAAGGTGATTTGTGCGAATTATATTTAAGCAAGTAAATTTGATTTTTTAAAGCAAGAGAAATAGTTATATGCGAATCATTTTTTTCTAAAGTTATTGCTATTACGCCGGACCTTTCTATTTTGCTTTTTAATTCCGATAAAGATTGATTTGAACTAACAACTATTTTCTCTAATTGAGGGTCTTTGGGACTTAAACCTTGCGGTATCTTAATATTAATAATATTTTCTATTTTAATATTAAATAAAGT
>CAIKLL010000008.1 GCA_903828265.1 uncultured Rickettsiales bacterium | reverse complement strand
TGGTTGGTTTGGAGTAAGCGATATATGTTCTCTCTATCGTAGAGAGTAATTCTGTGGTATTTTGTCATTAGCAACACTGGCTTTGTATTTTTGAATGAATTCAAATATACAGTGTTGCGCTAGATTATTAAACTGGCCAACAGTTAAAATAACTTTAGAAATTCAAAAAATGTTAAATAATAAATTATCCGGTCAATTTGAAAACTTGTTGGAGCAATTTATTGATTTTGCCGGTGAGAATCCCGACATTAATGCCTTATGCGAAATTTATAACTTTTTTAGTTCACCAGAAGATAAAATTAAATTATTAACTTCTATTAACTGTATGGCATTTACAGAGGCAACGAATTACGTTAATGATAACTTTGAAAAAATATATCCTATAATAAACCAACTATTAAAGTGGGCGGAAGAGCTTAATATTACTGCTGATATATTAGCAGGTAATGACTACTTGGCTTTTGTAAACTGCGATAACATAGATGTACGAAATTTGTTATGGTCTAAGGCGGGTCAAGAACAAAAGATAGAAATGCTTAGGGCCTGGGACTATAGCAGTTTTAAGACAGCAACTAATAAGGAAGAAATTAATCAATTACTATCGTGGGGTGTAGAACTGCACATGGAATTAGAGCTATTACTACAAGATAATCTTCACCGTTATTTTCAAGCTATTATCATCTTGCTATTTACCATGCTGTAAAAAAAGGAAGTTTCGGTTTCTCGAGAGAGAAAAAAGGTATTTTTGGTAAAATTAAAATTATTACTCAGAAATACGATAAAACCACATACATTACGCTAGCACATATTGCAGCTAATAAACAATAAGGTAACTGACTTAAAACATGATCCATATGTTTACACCCTGCTCCTGTAGCCGATAATATAGAAGTACTAGAAATTGGAGAGCAGTGATCTCCAAATACTGCTCCTCCAAGCACCGCGCCTATAGCAATGCTGATTAGTTTTGGATCTTCCTTGACTAATATTTGGCAGACAATAGGAATTAGTACAGAAAAAGTACCCCAACTAGTTCCGGTAGAAAATGAGGTTGCACAAGCAATGAGAAATATTACTAAAGGCAAATTAGAACGGCTTATATTGCTGATAGCTATTAACTCTGAAATATAGTCACCTACTCTTAGGGCACTAATTGATGAAGATAAAGTCCAAGCTAAAAGTAAAATGTATATAGCCGGTTTCATAGTTATGAATCCTTTGACGGAATAGGTTTTCAAGTTTGCCACGGATAATGGGTTAAATAAGAATGTTGTTAATAATGCGCATACACCTCCGAACATTAGAGACTACCCCATCAGCATATTGCTAAGTATAGAAACTATAGAGAGGTCATTTTTTGGACTTAATAGATAGCCGCTTAAGATCATAGATCCTATTGTAACAGCAGTAAGTGTTGATATGCTAAGAATGAAGCAATTGATTTTACTATTAATTTCATCCTTAGTTAAGGTAGTATTTATCTTCTTCAATGGTAGCTGATTTAATGTATAATTTTTATTATTGCTATTGTTTAAAGCCTTTTGTTCAAATTTTGACATTAACTTAAAATTAAACCCGGTCAAAGCAACAATAAAAGTAAGAAATACTGCAAGCATTGCATAAAAGTTGTAAACTACGGAATTAAGGAATAAATCCATCCCATTATTAAACCCTTTCATATCTAACTCGATAATTGTGTTATTCATTATCGATATGATTACTGCTCCCCAGCTTGATATCGGTATAAGAATACATAATGGACCCGCAGTTGAATCTAGATAATAAGCTAATTTCTCACGAGATATTGCCTTTTTATCAGCTAAAGGTTGACTTATTACTCCTAAAGCGATGCATTTAAAAAAATCATCAATAAAAAATATTATCCCTAAAATACAGATAACGAATTGTCCTTTGGTACGGGAATTTACCAGATTATTTAATTTGTCGGCCATAAGTTCCGTAGACCCCAAATCCATGAGCAAGTTAATTAATGTGCCAAGAATACATAGGAAACCTAAAACACATAAATTATCTAATCTTATATGCCCATCAAGAAAAAATACTGATAAAAAATGATAACCTATTGAGTATAGCGTTGTGGCATTTATAGTTTGCGTAAATATAATTGATGACAAGACTATCCCTATTAATAAAGATAGAGCCGCACGTTTGGTTAATATTGCTATGATAATGGTTACTACCGGAGGTAACAGTACTAACCAAGAAGGCATTATAGTCGGATTCATTTTTTTTGCTTTGCATTATTTATATTATTTAGCACTGTTTCCAATTTACTCAGTTGATAATCTGTTATAAGTTCAGAAACTATAAATCTATAGCAATTAGGTTTAATACTCCACTGATAAAATAGAACATTGTGTTTTTTTAAATCATTCGTTTTAAATTATCATTTACTGCAATATCTTTATCTATTCTCATAATACTTTTACCTATCATATTCACATTTGGTCCCCAGGGAAAATATCTAAAAACCAAGTATTGTCAACTGAGAATGTATCCATGTTGTATTAATTCAATTAAAAATTGAATTAATTTGTACTGGAAACCATAGCTCAAAAATGGTTGATGGTGTTACTATAAAAGCAACTAAACTTCTTATAAATTTTACCAAACTTAGCAAAAAGAAACCTTAAACTGCTCATTATTAACTAACCTCTTTATAACGTCTAAGTAATTAGTTTCTATCCAATCTTTTACAAAATTAGTAGGAGCTTTGAGCTTAATCTCTTTGCTTTCTTCATTAACATTTGCCGTAAGTTTTGAAAACCAGTTATGGTCAGTTGCATCGCCATAAGCCTCTACTAAGCTTTGCCTCACCCTACCCCACGTTCCTAAAGGTAATGATGATTTTCTGGTTTTATTCTGATCAATTGACGTAGTACTTGCCTTTGCCGGCATGATTATTTTTAAGATTTCAATATGTCCTAATCTTTCATCGCCAAAATCAAACCTGTTATAGATTGCCTGTATTTCCTGCAAAATTATTTTTTCCTCCATAGTTGTTAACTCCAAGTACTTTGAAAGATGAAGGTTGTATATTCCATTACTAATATCTATAACTTCAAATGCTTTTAAAAGTTTATAAGCTGTTGCTGCTTCTAGACTTGACGCTAATTTCTTCCTTAATTGCCACTGAAACGATATTTCTTTACTTAATTCAATATTTGCTAGATATTTTTCCCTTTCTTCAGCTTCTATTTCTTCTATGGTCTGGTTATTTCTGATCTTAAAATTATCATTATTGATTTTTACCGCATCCCTCTTTTCATAGCAAAAAACCTTCCCCATATAGTTTAAAAAAGCTTTCTTGTTTTTAAAATAGCGATCAGTTAAGCGTTTGGACATATCAAGCAATATTTCGTTCATGCTATTTAGTGAAAATTCTCTTCCCGATAATGATTGTAATTTGCAACAATCATCTTTATTTAATGGGTAGAAGTCTTTCAATTCTTTAATTTCATTACGATTAAATCGAATAACCTTTTTTATCGATTCCTCTTTTTCAAAAGAATTTTTATAAAAATTAGATTCGCATTCTACAGATCTATTTTTAAAAATATTATTCTTATTCTCATTATCTATTAAATGATCTCCTCTAAAATGAGGAGAGCCCTCCCCTCTTTTAGGCGCAGGAAATTCAGGTTTGACATAATTTTCATGAGTTTTAAGTTCAGCAAATTTTTTATTATCGGTACAGGAATCTAAAAACTCAGAACTTAAGTGAATGAATAATCTGTTGTTATAAGTTTGGCCTCTTAATTTAACATTGCGGAATTCTCTAGCACAAATACCCATTTGCTCCAGTTTGACAAAAATTCTCCGCAGTTTTTCCCGACTAAAGCCGAATTTTTTCTCAAAATGTTCATAAGAAGTCTGCCAGGCGTCCCCGAGAAACTTATTTACATAAATAAAATTGCCTGTTTGGTTATCTTTTACCTTTTTAGGACGGTACCAGTAAACAATTTCCGAAAGAACAGAAATCAAGGAAAGGTCAGGCCTTCCACGACTATTGGTAAATTTCTCATACCAATCATTAGATATGATATTGCCGGTTAAACTATAATAATTCGGAACGGTAAGTTGCATACACGCAACTTTACGCTCAAGAAATCTTATTTGACCCATAATTACTCCTATTTATTAGGAGTAAAACCTTGACTTTTATGCCAAAAACACTATATTATGAATTACACGATGAATTTAAAATAGCTTCCAGGCAAATTAATAAGTTCAAAGTGATCACATCTGATATAGTCTTTTGGGGTTTGATTGTAAAAGATTTTACCCCAGTTTTTTATAAACCATTTTTTTAATATTTTTAACACTGATTAATTTAATCAATAAAATTGATTAACATTACAGTGATTTCTTCATCATAATTTTCAAAATATACACAAAAAAAAATGTTTGCAACAAAAAAACACTTTATTATGCAATTTTATTGCAGTATTGTATTTTAATCTAGCAATATTTTTTGTTAATATAATATGAACAAGCAAAATTTTTATTTTTCCCAATCAATGCTTACAAAACTGTCAAACATGTCAGCTTCTACTATTTCTCGCCTTACTGCTAGATTAGAGTTGAAAACCGGAAAATCAGAAGTGAGAAAAAAATATGACTTTGAAGAAACACGAATTATTCTTAGAGAAATAATAGGTAGAGAATATGAGATTGATAAAAAAGTACAGGTTTTCTTTAATTTTAAGGGAGGGACGGGAAAGACTACGATATGTCACCAAGTATCAATACATATGGCCTTGCTGGGGTTTAAAGTATTAGCAATAGATTGCGATCCGCAGGCACATTTAACTTATGCTTTAGGTATTGGAGAAGAAGAAGAAAAACTGACTTTATATGATGTGATAGTGAATAAGCTACCTATAAAGGAGACAATAAAAAATATTTACCCAGGGTTAGATGTTATTCCATCGGACTTATCTCTTACTAGGGTTGAATTACCGTTAAGCCATTTAACTAATAGAGAGAAGGTGTTACAAAAAATAATTCATCCTTTAAAAAAAGATTATGATTTTATATTTATTGATACTAACCCTACAATAAGCACTCTGAATCAGAATACTACCTATTGCGCAGATATTGTAAATATTGTTTGCGAAACTCAACCTTTCAGTTTAAAAGGGTTGGAAATGTTAATAAGAGAGCTACAAGATTTTTCTATAGCTATGGATCAGGTAATTAAATATAAAATTATTCCGAATAAGTATGAAGCAAAAACAGCAACTTCACAAGAGGTACTAGGAAGCCTAAGGCACGATTATAAAGAAGCAGTTATGGAATCAATAATTAGAAGAAGTGAGGATATGAATATATCTGCGAAAAAAAGATTACCTGTTTGTGCTTTTTGTAAAAAGAGTTCAATAGCTTTTGAAGATATATGCGATTTAAGTTTAGCCATATTAAAAGATTCAGCCGTCAAGAGTTCAGCCAATTAAAAAAATAAAACGATGAGAATAGAGAAAGCAAAAATAAGGCTTCCAAATAATATAAAAGAAGAAAATTCTAATGAATCTTCTCAAAGGGTAAGTACTTATACCGAATCTTATAAAGGGGAATATTATAACATTGAAGTTACAAAGTTAATACCCTTTAAAAACCAGTCGCGAAAACATTTTGATCAAAAAAGCTTAGAAGAACTCGCAAGTACTATTAGGGTTCACGGAATTAGACAACCACTTACAATACTACCTTCTAGTGAGCAAGAAGGTAAGTACGAAATAATTAGCGGTGAAAGAAGATGGAAAGCCGCTCAAATAGCTGGCTTAACTAAGGTTCCGTGCATTATTATTCATAATCAAGAAGCAGCAGAAGAAATTGCTTTAATAGAGAATATCCAGCGGCAAAATTTACATCCATTAGAGTTAATGCAAGCATTTCAAAGTTTATTGGATAGAAAAATTTGTAATAGCACCCAAGAAATAGCTACAAAATTAGGAATTAATAAGTCAGCAGTTGTGGAGGCTTTATCGTTAAAAAATCTACCAAATGAAACTCAGCAAGTTTTACTCAATGAGGGAGTTAAAGCCCGAAAAGTTTTAAGGGTTCTTGTAAAGTCTACTCAAGATAAGCACTTAAAAATTATAAATGATTATAAGAAAAGCATAGAAAAAGAACAAAAAAAGGAAGTAAAAAGTACAGAAGCAAAAGTACTGTCTATATTAATAAATAACGGAAAAGTATCATTTCAAGATAATAAAATTTCTTCTTTATCTACTAAGGAAAAATCTGCTGTTAAGCAATCTTTAGTAGAGTTTTTAAAACAAATAGATATTTAATATTTTTATTTAGTGGTCGCCGTGGCGACCACCTAGTTTATTACTCATAAAATTATCATCTATAATAAGCTGGCTATTAACTGGTATTTATTTTATGAATTATCTTATCTCTCTTCAATAAAGTGAGGTATTATGGTCTTAAAATGTAAGTTAATAAAAAATGTTAAGTGAATTAGGTTAATATATGGATAAAACGATTTTGGAATGGGTAATAACTAATATAACAATATTAGGGTTTACCGCGGCCATGTTAGGCACAGTTTCTCTAATCCCTCAGGTAATAAAAACTTGGAAATCCCATTCGGTTAAAGGTATTTCGTTAATCATGTACATTATTATTAGTGTTGATTCAGTTTTATGGTTAATTTATGGTAGTGTTTTAAATTTAACTCCGCTAATTCTTCAAAGTTCAATAACTTTTACTTGTGCTTTTATGATGATAATTATGAAGCTGTTGTGGAATAACAAAAGATCAGGGTAGAATAGGTAGTTGCAATATACTTTAATTATCTACAGAATTGTTAATAACCTTATAGAAATTCTGATTTAAGATAAGAGAAGCTATGTAAGTCGATAAATAGATTCTTGGAGAGATAAGCTTTACCACCAGTTAAATTTTTAGCTAGCTAAACTTAAAGTAAGTGGCGAATATTTTATTTCTTCTAGGTAGGTGTTGGTATTGACATAAATAGAAATTATAGTATAGCTTTTAGCGGTATTTAAATATGAAAAACAGATTTTAACTTATTTATTAACAAGTAATGAGAAACATAGATTTTACAAATCAAGAACTGCAAAAATTTAAAGAAGCTTTTGAAGAACAGAAATGGACAGGATACGATAGAGATTTAGTAAATAAAGGTCTGCCTGAATCTTTTATTCCTCCTTCTTTGAGCCTTAGCCTTCTTAATGAACACTGCCAAAAAGATTATTTGCTAAATATTTTACCTGAATTAAAAGCTTATTTTTTGGATGATAGCACAGAATTAACAGAAAAATACTTAAAATGGCTAGGAGGTTATTACGAAAAATTATTACAGTCACGTTACTATGACCCTAATGCCTCGTTAGAGAAATTTGCACAAGCAGATGACTTAACGGCAGAAGAACTAAATTGGCTTGATTCTGTTTTCTTAGCCGGTCAACCTAGTGAAGAAAGCACAGAACAATAAAATTTATTCAAAAACAATATACAGAGAAATTCGTGTAATTAGCATTAAATTATTGAGATTATCTGTTATTTTAATTTATATCGTTTAATACAGGCGATAATTTCTGGTTAATCTAACTTTAGAAATTTTAGCTAACTCGGTATAGAGCTCTAGCTGGTTTTTACAAAAAATAAATTTATGGCCGCCTCTTTTACTATCAAAAGCTCCCCATGCGCAAATCAAAGTAATACCGCCCAATAGATTATTTTGCTGATAGAGGTGATAATAACGTTTTAATTTTTTAAATTTAAGTAAAATCATTTATTAGCATGGTTAGTTAATAATTTCGTTGCGGGTTCTTTAGGAGAGCCGTCACCATTAACATATTCATACAGAGTAGCCGTGGATATATTAAGCCTTTTAGCTACATCTCTGGCAACAGAAGATCTGTCACTCATGGCTGCCATGGCCATTTTAAGGGTAGGGAGATCCATTTTCCTTGGCCTTCCGCCTCTGCGGCCTCTAGCTCTTGCTGCTGCAAGCCCCGCTTTTGTTCGCTCGCTAATTAACTCTCTTTCAAATTCTGCAAGTGCAGCAAAAATACCGAATATAAGTCTCCCATGCGCAGTTGTGGTATCTATTTGTGCTCCTTGTCCGGTAAGTACCTTAAGCCCAATATTTTTTTCATTTAACTCAAGAGTAATATTAACCAGATCCTTTAAACTTCTGCCTAATCTGTCAAGTTTCCATACTACTAGAGTATTACCCGGCTGCAGAGCTTTAAGGCAATTTATTAATCCTGGTCTGTTGTCATGCCTTGATCCTGACTGATTATCGGAATAAATCCTATCTTCGTTAACGCCAGCAGCAAGTAGGGCGTCTTTTTGTAGATCTAGTACCTGACTTCCATCCGCTTTGGATACTCGCATATATCCTATTAGTAGCATATGTTTTTATATTTTTTTAAAATATTTAAGTTTAAGTGCATTTTGGTCAAAGGAATAAGTAGCACTACAGTTTTTATAATGATTTATTAGACCGGTAAGTATATCAGAGAAGTCGGCTTCTGCTTTTTCATATTCAATTAAGGCAAGAAATGCTAGCTCATGATTTTCAAATTCGAATTCTACAGAAGAGAGAAGCAATTTAAGGGTTTTTATAATCTGTTCTTTCTGATATTTATAACCTTTTACCAGCACCCCGACTAGTTCACATAGAACAATATTATTGATAAATATTGATTTCTCTTTGCCTATGTAGCTATCTAAAAGCTTAGTAGCAATTATGGACTGTTCTTTATCTTCACTCGTAATATATCTTATTAAAACATTAGTATCTACGGCTATCATAGAACATCCTTTATAATACTATTCATTTCATCGCATGAAAGAGATTTATCAGGGTTAGCTAGAATATTCTTAAGCTTAGATAGTGAATTATTGATCGGTACTATGATAATGCAACCTTCTTGTTCTATTAACTCAATCTTGCTACCTGTCGAGATATTAAGATTATTTCTAATATTTGTAGGAATCGTAATTTGTCCCTTACTAGTTACCTTAGAATAATGCTTATTTAGCATATGTAATACTTTATTTAATTAATTCCACTATATTTAGTATAGTAAGATTTTTTCTAAAAACAACTACTGAAGAAGGAATATGCTATATTTCCTAAAAAGTAAGAACCTAATTAAGTATAATCCTTTACCTAAGGTGTTTACTTACTTATTAGCTGTTTTGGGCAGCTGTCATCTACTATTATCAACTGTATTTATGCCAACTTTTAAAAATTAAATTACTTAGTAACTTAATTAACTAAATGTTAACTTATTTATGTGTACGATATTAATATAGTTTACGATTTTGTAGTTATTACAAATTTATATCGTTAAGAATTGGTAACTACTACTTGCGTAAACTATACCGGGTGAGTAAGTAAGTTAAACAATTAAAGTTTTAATTTAAGGAGAGCTAAGACGAGTGCAACTAAAGTTGAAGTTTTAGGACGAATTGTTAGAGGTGAGTTACTAGATGGCGATGTTAAGGAAATATCTAGTATATTTAGAGACAAAACTACTACTCAAAAGAATGCCTTTCTTAATAAGCTAGGTATTGAAGTAATTAATGATAAAAATCCGACACCAAAAATATCTACTGAAAAAATATCAGATACAGCATTACATTCCGTGACTCAAGAACTTTTAATACAGCAAGCATCAGAACAAACAGGACAAAATACTTTTTTAAGAACAGATTATGGTTATTTAGGGCTTAGCAAAAAGCTTTTGGCAGAAGAGGGCAGGCGCCATCCTCTCGAGGAAGGAGGAAAAGTTCCAGATGTCATAGTTGATCATTTAAGAGCGATATTGAAAGTTGCTCCAAAGGTTTTAAACTCTGAAAAAAGCATAGATATTGAAGATATAGCAAGAGTTGTATCTTTTAATATTTATAATACATATACCGGTGTATTACCTGTAATAGATAAGGAAGATCTAGCAATGAAATTAGATCCATCTTATACGCTGGATCTTTCAGCCTTGAGAAAGAATTTGTCCCCAGAGCCTGTAGCTTTGGAGGCAATTGAAGGGCTTGCTGCAACGTTAGAACCGGAGCTTATTGCGGCACCTGTAGTAGTAGCGCCAGTACCTGCCACTCCATCTTTGAGAGCAAGTTTTTCAGAAAAAATAAGCGAAGGTTTTTTTGGAGTTAAGTCTTTCGTTAACAAATTCGTAGGAACTGTTGAATCTTTTATTTATGATTCTATTAACTTAATTAATGAAGGAATAAAAGCTGTTAGTATGAATGTTGATCATCAAGATTTAGCTATTGAAGTAGAGGGAGAGGATGTAGATCATAATGATAGCATTTAAGCAAAATAGTACTTTTTATTATCATAACTGATCTAATTAATTTTACATAAACCGAGGATATTTAATTTATATTATCACTCGGTTTATGTATTTATGAAAACTAGATTTGTATGCAAAAGTTTGAACAAAAAGTAAAATCTAAATTAACCAGTTTTAAGCTTATCTTATAGTAATGAAACTAGTAAACTTGCCAGAGGCAATATGCCAGTTAAATAACTTAGCCAGAATTCAAAACATAAATATTACTACTGAAATACTAATAGATAGTATTTTCTATAAAGCTCTAAATCGAAAAACAACCCTTGATCTCAGCTATTCAACTTTAACATCTGCAGCGTTAATATTGGCGTCCAAAATTGTCGCTGTATCATCTAACATCCATACTGTTGATCTAAGCTGGAATGGTTTAGAAGGAAATGGCCCAGCCGTTGCCAAAGTTCTTGTCCTATCACCTACTATTCACACTGTCAATATGTCTGGCAATAGCCTGAGGAAGCATGCCATAGAGGTTGCCGAAGCTTTTGTTGTATCAATTAGTATCCGAACTATCGATATAAGCTGGAACGATTTAGAAGAAGATGGTCCAGACGTGGCTAAAATTCTTGCTAGATCATCTACTATCTGTACTGTCATTATAAGTGATAATAATTTAGGCAAATCCGGTCCAGACACTGCTAAAGCTCTTGCTGCGTCACCTACTATTCATACTGTATATATGGATAGTAATATTTTGGAAGAATATGGCCCAGCCACTGTCCAAGCTCTTGCTGCGTCACCTAGTATCCATAAGATTAATATTAGTTGGAATAGTTTCGAAGAATGTGGTCCAGCCGTTGCCAGAGCAATTGTTAAATCTAATACACTCACTAGTGTTGAATTAAAAGATTTTGATGATCTAAACCCAAAACCGAAATCTGAAATGGCACGCATATTTACAGATCATAATGTTCTTGCTATTTATCATCAGATAATCGTGCCCAACTTTATTTCAGAAATTTGTTGCGATACCTTGCCTAAAGAGACAATAGACTTGATAGGGGAGTATGCTTATATTCCATTTATTGAATTTACAATATAATGAATCCTTAGTACAAATGGATGAGTGGAATCCGTATTATGGTAGGTACTCATCAAACAGTTCTTGAAAAAAATTACCTGATAGGTCCACATTAGAAACATCGGGTTCAGGAGCAAGAGGCGCAGAGTTATCCCGGGTTTGGAATTGTAAACTTTCAATAGCTCGCTTTGGTAATATCCCTGATTCTTTCTGATGTTCAACCGCATTTTTCCATTTTTCAGCTATTAATGCCCCGAACTCTGAATGTACCGTTGCGACATCTTGTTTGCATTTAAAACCAACTCCTTCAACTTTTATAACATACCCCTTATCGCTTAATTTATAGTCCTTTAAGATCTTATTGGCTTCTCTTTGTGTTGCGATAGTTTGCCGTTCAATATAAGGATTATTGGTTTCAAATAGAATGACAAATTCTTTTTTATCCCCGTATTCGCCACTCATGATTCGCTCAACTAATTTTTTTACGGCATCACGTGCGGTACTAGCAGTATTAGGTCTTTGATGTTGCTCTGCTAATGTATCAACTATACTAATGCTTCTACCGTTATGTAAAAGGTAAGTAGTAAGTAAATCCTCCGACATCAAAGTTTCTGTCAATTTTCTATTTTCTCCTTCTGCATAATTAGGGTATACTCTACCGGGAAAATGTCCTGTAGGGCACTCTTCTTTTGTTGTGTATTGAATAAATGGGGATGATTCATTTAATCTAATATTATACCGAGTAGCTAATCCTTGTATATATTCTCTACCTTCGGCAATACGAGCTTGATCTTCGCCTACAGGCAGTGAAATATCTAATGTATCTAAATCGGTTTTAGCTTTATAGGCTTCAATTAATCTATCACGTACATTAGGTATAATCCCATCAATATTAGCCCATAACTCTCGAGATCCTGCTAATATTGCTGTTTCACCGCTTACTTTAATATTATATTTTGATATTATGTTATGGTAATCTACAATACATGCCATTACGCCTATACGGGAAGCTCCTGCGATCCATGCACTATCATAGAACTCATGTTTAGGAACTTCACGATCAATTAAGCGTAATACTTTAGCATTAGTGAAATATATCTGTTCGTCTTTCTTCATCCAGTCTTGGGAAGAGAGTTCATTACGTTCTTGGCCAGATTTACGACCAAAGGCGTTTTGAGCAAGATAGAAAAGGAGATCCATTGTATCTTGTTCGTCTAATTCTGTTCCTTTTCCAAGGTTTTTATGTAATATTTTAGCATTAAATTTGCTTGGATCACTCTGATCAGCGTGAGATTTTTTTATTGCAGGGTATATTTGTTTAAAAGCAGTGGCAGGATCTTTTACTCCTAAAACGATAATAGCTTTCCATAGATTTGTCGGTTGAAAATAACCTGCGATTTGTAGTTGCTTTAATAGGGCTTCTTGATGAACTTGGCTGCTTATATTCCGGTCTGCTTTTTTATAACCCGTAAAACCTAGTCTAGCTGCCGCTACTTCAAAATTAGAAGGTGCTGCAGACTTTACGTACCCGTCATACGCAAAATAAGTAGTAGGAATTAGGATTCCGATACCGACAACGGTAGGTACTAATTTGCGAAAAGCATGTTTTGCCATATTTGCCCTTTCTTAGCTAAAATTTATATTAATTATTCAAGGTAAGCCAAAGTATCGTGCTTGTCTATAATATTTGGGAACTTCATATTTGTTTCATATGGTACTGTTGTATGGACTAAGTTTTTACAAAGGATGTATTTGGCTTTTAATTACGTCTAGTTTTTGTTAGTTTGGTTAGCACCTAGGAGAAAACTATAAAAAAAAGCTTTAGCTAAACTTAACGCTCTCCTGATAACCTGGAACAGCTGTTATTAGAGAATTTATCAATTATCACTAGGGACAATAAAATTATTCAGTACAAAGTACCTACTATTATTACTTAATAAAAAAAATTTTATCTAGCAATATACATATTTAACAATTTAAGTTAATTTTTTACATAAATTATCTATAGAGTGAGTATTTTGCTGGATAAAATCTTCAGCTGCTGCTAATAAAGCATCGAGGTTGGTATCGCTACTATTATCCATAGAAGCTAATTCATTGGCAAGGTGTAATTGGAATCTAAAATGGTTGCTATTTTTTAGCATAGCAGTTACGGCAGTTTCTGCTATGGCACTTTCGGCATCTATCATATTACCGATAATATCCTTATTTTTGAGCCAACCGATATCTCCATCATTACCGCTATTCTGAGTATTTTTTATAGTGTCACCCGTACCTAGGGAAAGTAATACGATCTCTCCTATTTCAAAGTTGGGGTGAAGAAGATAAACTCCCGTTACACCAATTAATTCTGGATTATTAGCATATATACCGCCATCAACTCCTTGATATATTGTAGTACTATTAGGGCTTCTAAATTTTTTAGGATCAAAATATGTAGGAGCAGCACTTGCAGCTCCTGCTATATCTCTTAGATAAAAGTCGTTGTCTTTATTACGAATGGCAAAATAATTACTTGCAATAAAAGGTTTGGAATTTCCTAAGGAATAAATCGGTATAAAAACACGGGATAAGCTCTGGCTTAATAAAGTATCTTTAAAAATCTGCAGAAGAATTTCATCGTAAGCAGCTCTATCATATTTGCTTCCCCATAAACCAAACCCGGTCTTTATTTTTCTTATAATAGAGGGTTTAGTAAATATTTCCTTTGAGCGTCCTTTATAAAGTTCAACTAAATATTCAGCAGAAAATTCCGGATTACCTTGGGTATCGGGTTTTGTAAGGGCGAGAGTTAATAACCCCCCGGTGCTAGTTCCGGAAACAATATTAAATAACTGAGACGTATGTTTGTTAGTTCTTATTTCTATTTCCTGTAGTATGCGTGCAGGGATTATTCCTCTTACACCTCCCCCGTCAATTGATAAAACTTTCATCATAATATAACCGGCTATTTAAAGTTATTATAAGCTGTTTTAAGAATTTGGCCTAAATTTTAATTGGTTATAGATAATATTAATTATAGTTTGTTTAACCTAAAGGTAGATAATTACTTTTATAAACCTACTATTAGTATTGATTTAAATGGTTATTTGCATCATACTAAAACTATAATCTAGAATTACAGAGAAGAGGGTTAATGCAAGAAAAAAAACTGCTTACAGGTTTATTTAGGCAACATGATAACGCCGGAAAAGCTTATAATGCTGCATTAAAATACGGCTACCAAAAAGACGAAATCAATATCCTCATGTCTGCAGAAACTAAACAAAAACATAGTTATCAAAGAAAGCATCCGGATCTTTCTACAGAAGGAGAAATTGTTGAAGGGGCTGGGGTAGGGGGAGCATTAGGTGTTACTACCGGTGCTATTACCGGTGCCTTAATGGCACTTGGAACTTTTGTAGTAATATCAGGAATCGGCCTTGCTGTTTCTGGTCCTATAGCTGTTTGGCTCTCAGGTGCTGTAGCAGGTGGAATTGCCGGTGGCCTAGTTGGTGCTTTAATTAATATGGGTATTTCTGCAAATCATGCAGAATAGTTTAAAAAAGAGCTTAAAAGCGGTGCAATATTAATAATCCTCACTCCTCATTCAGAAAAGGATTGTCAAAATCTAGAAATAGAATGGAATAATTATGACGGTATTGTACTTACTACTTAATAAGAGATTTTCTGTGGTTTGCCGGCTTATATTCTATAATTGGTATTTACTAGACGAACTTACCTAAAATTTCGGCATTTTCTTGCGAAGGGTACAAGCTCATTTTAAATATTTGTAGTAATCTTATAATTATTAAATTTATACAACTTAAAGTTGTTTTAAGCTATTTTTTGTGTTAACCTGTAATTATAAACGTCCTTAAGTTTTCTTAAACCTTTATTGTCTGGGTTATGTAAATTATAAGAGTATAAGGATAAACTTAGGATTAAATAGAATTTATACAAAGAAATAAAAAATATCAGTAAGACTGGTAGCCCAGTGGCGAATTCAATAATCTAGCGCAACATACTGCAATTTGCGATTATGAAAGACCTCGGTAGGTGTTCTGTAACCAAGGCATTTTCTGGGCTGATTATTCATTCTCTGTTCTATATCGTCAAGAAGTTCTTGAGATAAGTT
>CAIKLL010000007.1 GCA_903828265.1 uncultured Rickettsiales bacterium | reverse complement strand
TTGTTTTGCACCTAATGCATCTACCCATTTAGTATATTTATTTCTGCGTGACACACCCATACCACTTATAGTCGATACACCTTTTGACATTCCAGCATCAATCACATGTCTAGCACCTAAAGTATCAACCCATTTATTAAACTTTTTTCTGCGTGATACACCCATACCGCTTATAGTCGATGCACCTTTTGACATTCCAGCATCAATCACTTGTTTTGCCCCTAATGCATCTACCCATTTAGTATATTTATTTCTGCGTGACACACCTGACCCAGATGACCCACCAGAACCAGAACGACCGCTTAGCGGTCCTTGGTCTCCTTGAGACGAACCCCTTAAATATTGATGGTTTTGCATTTGGAAAGGGTCCATAGTGAGTGTTATTGCTTTTCCTTTTTCACGAGCCTTCATAAACTTCTTTAGTTGTTCCTTTGATAATTCAATTTCATGATTAGAACCATCAGAAACTCTTACACCATGACCGTTTAAAAGTCTTGAAATTTGCGGATTAGAAAGATTACCTACTTTAACCTTATGATACATTTATATAATATAAACTAGATATTTTTTTATTTTAAAATGCATGTTTAGAGTGTAAAATATTCAGATTTAATATTATTATAGTATTTTGTTGCTGCCGATCTACTGATTAAATTTATTTGAGACATTTTAAATAATAGTTCATGTAATTCTTTTAATAATTCTTTATTGCTGTTTCCTGCTTCAATCTCACCAACTATTAAACCAAGTCTATTCTTCATTTCTGGGGCTGTATCTTCAATTGTTGTAGGTATTGATTTGCTTTTGTGTATTCCTGATAAAATAATTAAATTATCATATATTATTCTTTCACTGTGTATATTCTTAAGGTCTGTTTTAGTTATTGTTTTATTTTCTAAAATCTTAAATATTACATCAACAAAATTATCGCTTACCCTTTTATTTGGATATCCATTCATTTGTTTTCCTTTATTATCTGTAATACTTAGGATATTTCTATAAAATAATTTATTTAAATCAATCTTTATCTTACCAAACACAAACTTAGACGGAAGAACGCGATGAGGGAGACCTGCACCCGTGGCATCTTCTGTTTTTGTTTCTTCTACCCCTCCTGATGTGTCTATTGGTGGTGCTACTGGTGCTGGTGGTGTTGCTTTTGGTTGTAATGGAGTATTAGAAATTTCATTTTGAATAAATTGTGTTATATCACTATCACTCAAACTTTTATTATTTAATCCAAATGAATCACTAAAGTTCTTTTTAATTTTGGGGAATATTTTATTCATCATGTGCTGTTCGTCGGGTGATAACTTTTTCAAAACCATCTCTCCAACTGTTAAATTTGATGTTAATTCCATTATATTCTTTTTTGCTTTTAATAATATTTGGTTTTCAACATCGGACGCATCAACTGGTATCTGACCTAATTTATCTATTCTGGCTAATAATTCATCATCTGTTTCTTGAGGTTCTCTTTGTATTTGGACTCTACCTTGATTCAATCTATTAAAAGTGTTTAAAGTGTCAGTTGTCATTAATCTTCGTTCATTCTCAATTTTGTTTTCCTCAATTGTGTTTTCTTCATTAGTTCTTTCAAAGTTTTGATAATCAGCATCAAGTGCTTTTATTTCAGTGTCTATTTTTGTAATTTCATCTGTTTCGTTTTTTAATCTTATCCTTAAAACACGTAAATCTTCATTTAATTCTGCCTCTCTTGCAACTACTTTTTTACCGACATATGTTGATTCTTCTGCTCTAATCAGTTTATTATGTTCTGTTTCTTCATAGTCCTGTATCGCTTTAATTAATCCAGGTGATGTTCGTGCTTTGGTTTTTAACTTTAATGCATCTCGTATATCTAATAATGGTGTAATATCATACTCAACAGGTTTTCCCGGTGCAATTATTTTGGTTAAGTCTAGTAATTCTGCTGCTTTTGTTTCCCTATCATATGGTGCTATTGATGGTGTAAATCCTATTGGGGTTGCATATGCTTTGGCGTTTATTTCGTCCTCAGTTGCTTTTATTTCAATTGCGGTTGTATCTCTGTCTGCTGTTGCTTTATTATATGCTGCTAATAATCG
>CAIKLL010000006.1 GCA_903828265.1 uncultured Rickettsiales bacterium | reverse complement strand
TGAATTTAATAATAATCTGTTAATAATATATATTAATTATTCATATTAATGCAGTATAGATTAAAGCAGGTAAACTAGGAATAGAATATTAAATTTAAGTTAAATTGCAACTAATATACAACAAAATTAAGATGCTAAAAATGAAAAAATGTTAAGTATAAATTTAGAGATTAAGTATTGGGTATTATGACAAGTAGAGGCCAAATCCGACGGTGATTTTAGTTGATCATAATACAATTACCCTCCAAAATTACGTGTTAATACTTGCTGAAGCTTTTTCTCAATCTAGTAAATCTGCGGCTAAGGTATCATCTTTTTCTAGTTTATTTTGCTGTAATGATAATTCGGAAGAAGAAATTGAATATGATGATATAGTAAAGAATAACGAAGTATTATCTTTTATTAATCACAGTAACAGAAGAAATAGCCTAGATTTTGTATTAGGAAGATTATGGCAGTACAGAAATTTGTATCCAGATGAATATAAATACCTTGAGGCAGCTGGGGATCATGCATTAGATTCAGTCTCTTAAGTTCTACAGAAAGCAATAGGGTATTATCTTAAATAAGATAATACCTTCTTTTTGAGCTGATCATAAACTTTGTGCAAGTTTTATTTTTTAACGCGTCCTTAAAACGAGAGGAAGGCTGTATGGTAATTAAGAATTATAATTATAAGATATTTATAAGATACCGTTGTAAATAAAATTTGCCTAGCTCCTATCTTTTACTTCAACAGCTGGGTATTCTTCCAAATAACTTTCACCATTTGCGCCATAATAAGTAACTTTTCTAGTAATAAAATCTACTTCATACCCAATAACTCCAGCTTTCCAGGAAGCATGTAGAAATTCAGGAAAAGTACAAAGACCTTCTTGATCAGATCGGATTGCACTGATCAAGGCTTCACGCTCAAACTTCGGAATTTCATGAGTTCCCTCTATGATAGGAATCCCTTGTTGAACTACTGCTCCGTCTCTTGTTAAATAAATAGACTGGCACGATGGCAAAAACCATCGGTTTATCTTGACTCCTGCTTGACGTAACACTTCGGCAAGAACAGGAAAACCACCAACTTTTGGACGAATTGAGATTGCATATTGCTGTGCTTTGGTAAGTTTATCAACAATTTTACTCATGTATTTTCCTTTGTTTAAGTTAATTAAACTCATATTATTATCAATATACTTACCAGACTACCAAAAACTAATCTAGTTTAAAGTATTACATAATTTATAAAAAGATTGTTCTCATAAAATAAAACCACTTGTAATAAACTATCAATTAAACGACCGTTTCTTGAGTACCTAAAAAATTAGTAATATAAAAACTCTAAAGTATCCAATAACTCATTCTAATTATCTATATCTGATTTATGGTTACAATTTATCTTTTTTGATAGATAGACACTGATAATAGATTATGTCTATCTAAACTTTTAGCTTAATAAAATATTTAGATCACATTTTTTATTGATTCACTTAAATTATTTTGGTACGTTTAATATAAGTTATATTTATTTATATTATAGTGCGTAATATGTTATTAAGAGCAAAAGTTTCTAAAGGGGGTAAAGTAGCTATCCCTGCTGCCTGTAAAAAAGCCCTAAAAATTTCAGATGGTGACGAGCTAGTATTTAATATACACGAAAATCAGGTTATTATTTCTCCTTTAAAGTTTACCTTACAAAAAGTGCGTAAATTAATTAAAGAAAAAAATATTCTTAATGAAAGCTTGGTTGACAAATTAATTTATGAACGTAGAAAGGAAGCAGATAATGAGTAAGGTAGTGCTTGATTCTTCTGCCCTATTAGCATTAATAAATAATGAAAGCGGTGCTGCTAGAGTTGAAGAATTACTCGGTAATATTGTAATGTCTAGTGTAAATGTTGCAGAAGTAGCTTCTACTTTATCCGCAATTCTTGATAATGAAGAAGAATTACAGTTGGCAATTGAACCCTTTATACATTCAATAATTGAATTTGATAAGTTACAGGCATATACTACCGCCTCGCTCAAAAATAGTACAAAACATATAGGTTTATCTCTAGGAGATAGAGCATGTATAGCACTAGGCATTACCCTAGGACTTCCTATTTATACTGCTGATAAAATTTGGGCAGAACTTAAACTGGAAAATACGGATATTAGATTAATTAGGTAGTACTATTGGTAAATTCGTAACTTAATATTTTCCTAAGCAAAATCATAACCCAAAAACTCACCAATTATAATAACGGCGTTAGGCTCAAAAATATCATTTAATTCTGCAAATATTTGTATTTGCTCTAATGAAAATTTATATTCTTTCTCAAGAAGAAAGTAATGAAAAAACATCAACCTCCTGATCCTTAAAGATTGCTTTCTCAGTATCGATTATAGTTATTGACTCGTCTGGCTGTTCTCTCAGGTTAGCGTTAAATGCAAAATCTCCAAATTTAGTTGCTTTTGATACTGCTTTCTTATCACTCTCTATTTCTAGACTCATTTCAGGCTTTTTCGATCCTGAATATTCAGAAAGGGGCATAACTGCCCTATTTAGCTCTGATAAATTAAATAACTTATCGATAGGCAATTTATAATAATATTTTGTTGTTACAGCAGTCCATTTAAAATTAAGAGAGGTTAATTTTTTTCAGCTGCATATCAAGATACTTTGCTCCTATAATGCGTTCAATCCCCTTATTACCCACAACCCATTGACTGTTATCTTTTAAAATTACAAGTCGAAACGGCCGTGGAGAACCACCTGCATGGTCCTCTATAATTTTACTAATACTACTACCTGCAATGTGTGCATCATAAGTTAATATCTTTGATAAAAAAGAAATAATTTCATATTTTCCTTCTTCTTTAGAGGGAATAGTAAGTGTTTTTTCATTTTACGAATCCATTAATTATAATTTACTTAAGTGTATCGTCCAGCAATCATAAAACACAATTCCCGCAATCAAGGAAATTTTTGTCCAGAATTAGTGACACTATAAAATAAGTTTGGCCAACAATAAATGATTCTATAATTCTTCTGGCCAAGATTAAATGACTCTATCAAAATTTCTGGCCAACTTTATTTGCTTTTAAAAGTTAATAATTATTGTTGCTCTTATTCATTTTTTATCGTACAACTTCCTTCTTTTTAACCATAGGTAAAGAGTAGAGGGAGAACAATCTATTAATTTTGATATAGCGCGCTTATTTATGCCTTTTTTTAGATAATTAGTAATTTCCTCGTGATAAGAATCAAGCTTAAGAAGATTGGCTTGTCCCTTAGGCCTGCCTAGTTTTAATCCTTGAGACTTTCGTCTAGCTAAAGCTTCCTTGGTTCTGGTAGAGATAAATTCTCTTTCAATTTGAGCTGTAAGACCTAAAATTGTTGCGCTAATAGTTGAGTTGATAGAGCCATCAATGATCATGTGGTTCTTAACTATATGAATAGGAACTTCTTTTTGAGCTGCTATAGTTAGGATTTCTAATACTTGTAAAGTTGACCTACCTAGCCTTGATATTTCAGAGACAATAATGTTATCGCCTTTGCTTGCTTGATGAATAATCTGGCCGATTGCTCTATCTTGCCAGGGTATTTGTCCGCTCGCGTTATCTTCAACAAATTCTACTAAGCTAAGATTATGTTTATTACAATAATCTAAAATGCCAAATTTTTGATTGCTGGCATCTTGCCCGTCAGTGGAGATTCTTAAATAAGCAAAATTTGTCATTAGCTAGCTATTATTTTCCATTTTTCCAGAAAAAACTATAATTATAGTTTAACTGTACTATAAGTATTTGAATTTAAGGTAATAAAGTATACTATAATAGTTCAATATAAATGATCATTTATTTTAGACAAATATATTGCTTTTAGCAATTAACTTATTTCTGGTTTAGTGGATTTATGACCAAAATTTTACCAGTTGACACAATAATTATGTTACATAACAAGTTAGGAACAATAACTGCTCGTAATCCACAGCGAAAATTAATTATTCAAGAAGCTGCTACTTTTTATGGTGTGTCAACTTCTACTATTTATCGATATTTACGTAAGCACGAAAGATTATCGACAGTTAGGAGGACAGATTACAATAAACCGCGTCTGACTAGCGAGGAGCAGATTAAAAGATACTGCTATCTGATTGCTGCCTTAAGAAGGCGCAGCAGTAATAAAAAAGGTAGACACCTGTCAATCAGAGCATGTATTAAGATTTTAGAAAATTATGGCATTGAAACTAAAGAAGGATTAATAAGAGCACCATTAGGATTATTAAAGAAGTCTACGGTTAGTTTTTATCTGAACCGTCTAGGTTTGGGTTACAATAATCTAGAGGTGAGCACACCATTTGTAAGATTTCAGGCACAATATAGTAATGAATGTTGGCAATTTGATTTTAGTCCCTCAGATTTTAAAGGTTTTGTTAGTGATAAACTAGGAACGGGTCCGCAATCTAAGCTGATGCTACTGAGTGTTGTAGATGACCGTAGCGGAGTAAAGTATCAAGAATACCATTATTGCTCTGGCGAAGATGCAATGACAGCTTTGAAATTCTTGTTTAACGCTATGGCTGCTAAGAAATACCCTAACATGCCCTTTCAAGGTATACCCAAAGCAATTTATACTGATAATGGCCCAGTTGCTAAAAGTAACTTATTCAAACAGGTGATGGTTCATTTAGATATTAAGCTTCTGAAGCATATGCCTGATAGCAAAGAAGCTCACCGAAAAACCGCTAGAGCCAAGGGAAAAGTTGAAAGATCTTTTCGCAGTGTCAAGGAATCATTAGAAACACTATACCATTTATATCCCCCACAGAGTTTAGAGGAGGCAAATGAGTGGTTAAGACATTATTTAGCAAATTATAATCAGGAAAAGCATAGGAGCGCAGATCATACTAGGCTGCAAGACTGGCGAAATAACTTACCAAAAGAAGGATTCCGCGCAATGTGCGATTGGCAACATTTTACTATGTTAGTACGCGAACCTGAGGAGCGTGTAGTAAGTAATGATGCTTGTGTTAATGTTAATGGGGTGAAGTATCAATTAGTACCAGAATTTGCTGGTCAAACAGTAACTTTATTAAAAGGTGTATTTGATAATGAGCTGCGTATTGCTTATGAAAACGAATATTACGGTCCATTTTACCCAACAGGTGACCCTATTCCATTTGGTACATACCGAGCCTTTAAGAAGACAGCTAAAGAGAAAAAAGCTAATCAGATTGAAGAATTAGCTAAAATTATTTCCATTCCTAGAGAAGCACTAGTTGGGGGTAATAAGTTTGAACAAAAACTAATGAGTCAAACTAATTTAGTCATAGAAAGTCAACCTTTTGTACCTTTTACTACTTCTAATCCATTTGAGACTAGCGCATTTAAAAGCGTGTTAGAGGCAAAATTAGCTATAGCAAAGTGGCTAGGATATCCTCTAGGACGCTTGTGTCTTGAACAAATTACTGCCATTGATCGGGTATTGGCTCAGGGTTTAGATAAAAAATCCGTTATGGCTCAAATTAAGGAATTGTTTAAAATCAAACTAGTACCAGGAGAAAAATAAATGGAAATAGAAATTATGAAATATTACGGGCTTACCAAGGAACTGGGCAAGGCTGAATACTATGAAAGTGATAACTACCAAAATCTGCTTGCCAGCATGAAGCTAGCTATAAAGAATGGTGGCCTTATTGCGGTAACAGGTATTGTCGGTAGTGGTAAAACTACTACTTTGCGCCGTATTCAGCAAGAACTACGTCAAGAAAACAAGGTTCTGGTGGTAAAAGCTCTTGCAACCAATAAAAGGTGCGTTAACATTAATACTCTGTACACAGCTTTATTTGTAGATTTAGCCACTAAGAAAGATGAAAAAATACAGCTGCAAGCAGAAAAGAGAGAGCGCAAATTGCAAAGCTTAATCAAGGAAAGAAATAAACCTGTAGCATTATTTATAGATGAAGCACACGATCTGCATCCCAGGACTTTAATCAGTCTAAAACATTTAGTTGAAACAGTAGAGGATGCTAATGGTACGTTATCAATCATCGCTGTAGGACATCCAAAACTAGCTAACGACTTACGTAATCCTAGTTTAGAAGAAGTTGGAGCTAGAGCTAAATTGTTTGAACTTGGTAGTCTTGGGGCTAGTAGTCCAAAGTTTATTGAATGGCTAATTAATAACTGTAGGGCTGAAAAGACCAAAATAGAAGAAATTTTAAGTAAAGAAACAATAGAATTACTGGCTGAGCGTTTAGTGACGCCATTGCAAATTATTTATTATTTAACTCGAGTTTTAGAAAAAGGCTGCCAGATAGGAGAAAAGCCTATTAGCCTAGAGACTGCTATGTCAGTAATCTCGCCGAATATTGACTCTTTAGAACCAAATTTAGTGCGTCATGGTTATAATTTATCGGTATTATGTGATTGCCTTAATTTAAAACGCCATGAAGTAAAATCCTACTTACGAGGGCAATTATCGCATAGTCGCTTTGAGGAAATTAATAAGGAAATACATAAATTAGGCGTATTAATAGGTTAAATAATTAACTTTATAGAGTTAGATAAAGTTAGCCAAAAGTCTTGATAGAGTCACTTAATCTTAGCCAGAAAAATTATAGAATCATTTATTGTTGGCCAAACTTATTTTATAGTTGCACTTAATCTTGGCCAAAATTTTTCTTCATTGCTGGAATTGTGTTTTATGATTGCTGGACGATACAACTTAAGCAATTAAAAATGATTTATAAAAATAAACTCATTGTCTTAGACTAGCTAGCTAATTTTGCTTTGCTTTCTAAGAATAGTAAAGCAATCTAAGAGATACCATAAGGATAAATATATATTTGACGTTTAATAGGCTGTTTATTAATATATCGCGATCTGGCGAATTCAATAATCTAGCGCAACATACTGCAATTTGCGATTATGAAAGACCTCGGTAGGTGTTCTGTAACCAAGGCATTTTCTGGGCTGATTATTCATTCTCTGTTCTATATCGTCAAGAAGTTCTTGAGATAAGTTT
>CAIKLL010000005.1 GCA_903828265.1 uncultured Rickettsiales bacterium | reverse complement strand
GAAAACTTTCAGCTTAATGGATTACTGGAGAGCTACGTGATACGGAAACGGTCATGCGTAGTTCGGAGAGGGGTTGTTGGAAAAGTACTTCTACTCAATAGTAGAAGCAACTCGTTGGCAGCCTACTCTACCATCAAGTAACTACTTTATTGTTTGAGGAGATAAGAAAACGACCTTAAATAAATAATTCGTGCAAAAATCAATCAGTAATTAACTTATAGTTGCTATTTTCTCTTGTAGACTTTTTTACAAGACCAAGACTGATTTGCATATCAGGATCTCTATTACTAAGGGGTCTCTTAATTTTTATCCCTATCTGCGTATTGAATAACTTCTTTGATTCTCAGAGCATTTATTATCACTTCTATATGCGCTAAAGATTTAACTTCTATGTCAAATATCAATTCGAAATAGTTACTGTTACGGCTTAGGATTTTAAAATTAGTTATATTACCCCCATTTTTAGCAATTTCTCCAGCTAAAGTAGCAAGGCTTTCTGGTTCATTTAATAACAAAACTTTTATTCTGGAAATGAAAGGAATATTTGATTTATTGTTATCCCAGGTGAGGTCAAGAATTTTTTCTGGCATACTGGCAAAATTATTTAGCATTTCGCAATCAGATGTATGGATGGTAATCCCACTTCCCGTATGTACTATACATACTATTTTGTCCCCCGGAAGAGGGTGATAGCATTTTGCATAGTGCATAGCCATACCTGGTATAAGACCTTTAATAGGTATTACATTTTCATCTTCTGTTCTAAAAGAAGATTTCTTTGCAAATTTCAACAAGGATAGAGTAGAACTTAACCTGCTTTTTTTAGGGATTACGAGCTTTACTACTTCTTCTCTAGTAATTGTGCCTTCACCGACTGCAAAAAATAATTCATCAGGGGTTTTGCTAAAAAACTTGCACGCTGCTTCTATAGCTTTGTTTTCTTCTTCTATCTTATTGGCTTTTAATACCTTAGAGATAATTGTTTTGCCAAGCTTTATGTGTTGCCCTTTCAATTGTTTTTGAATAACTTTCTGAATTTCACCTTTTGCTTTACCTGTAACGACGAATTTTTCCCATGAAAGTGAAACTGTTGAATGCTTAGAAGTAATTATTTCAACTTGATCACCGTTAACAAGTTGAGTTTTGAGAGGTACTATTTTACCGTTTACTTTTGCGCCTACGCATTTATTACCTATATCAGAATGTACCATATAAGCAAAATCAACGGTAGTAGCTCCTTTGGGCAAAGCTATGAGTTCGCCTTTGGGAGTGAAGCAGAATACTTGATCATAATACATTGCCAACTTAGTATTTTGGAGAAATGTTTCGGGATCATTATTTTGTTCCAGAATTGAAAGCAATTCTCTAATCCATACGTATTGCGTAGTATCAACACTCTCATCCTGTCCTTGTTTATAGCGCCAATGAGCTGCTACTCCAACCTCTGCTATATCATGCATTTTATATGTCCTAATTTGGATCTCGACTTTTTGAAGTAAGGGTCCAATAATTACTGTGTGCAGAGACTGATATCCATTATTTTTAGGAGTGCTTATAAAATCTTGAAAAGTGTCAGGAACCATTTTATAGCTTGTATGTATTATACCAAGAGCTCTATAACAATTTTCAACGTTATCTACTAGTATTCTGAAAGCTATTATGTCGGATAACTGATCTATGCTAATATTTTTTTGCTTCATCTTCATCCATGTGGAATAAGGAGTTTTCCTTCTTCCAGAAACCTCTGCTTTCAAACCTTGTCCCTCAAGCGTTTTTTGCAACTCATCAATAATTTGGGTGATAAGCTTATCTTGTCCAGATTCACGTTCAATAGTTTTAAACCGTAGAACTATTGATTCTCTAATATCTGGGTTTAATATTCCAAAACAAATATCTTGTAATTCCGTTTTTATTTGTTGCATTCCTATTCTTTCAGCTAGCGGTGCATATAATTCAAGAGTTTCTAAAGCTATCCTTTTCTTTTTTTCCTGATTACTAATAAAATCTATGGTACGCATATTGTGAAGACGATCAGCGAGTTTAATAAGTAAAACTCTAATATCATCACTCAGTGCTATTAGCAGTTTTCGAAAATTCTCCGCTTGGCGAGCATTATCTTCGTGAAATTTTATTTTGGTAAGTTTAGTAACACCGTCAACTAATTTTGCAACGTCCTTGCCAAAATTCTGTTCAATTTCCTCGAGCGTTAAGTCTGTATCTTCAATAGTATCGTGTAGGATAGCAGTAACTATGGAATCTGTGTCCAAACGCATTTCGGCAATTATTTCAGCTACTTCAAGAGGATGAGAATAATAAGGCGCTCCTGATTCTCTTTGTTGCATACCATGGTATTTTACAGCAAACTCAATCGCTTTTTTTATCTTTGCTTCGTCTACTACTATGTTGTACGATTTATATTTTTCTACTATCTTCTTATGGTCTAAATGCACTTATGTTATATTATTTGGTTGAAATATTTGAGATTATTTAGAGCTAGAGTATAACTATAAAAAGTAAGAGTAAACTATTTTTTTTTCAGGGCTATCAAATAAAATTCGCTAGATGATTTGCGGCTTGCAGCCGGTTTAAAGTGCTTAACCGTTGTGAAATTTTGTTTTACCCTAGTGAGTAAATCACTTTCTGTTCCACCCCTAAAAATCTTAGCAATAAAATGTCCCCCAGGTTTAAGTATATTTATGGCAAACTCAAAAGCATTTTCACAAAGGTCAATTATTCGTAGATGATCTGTAGCACTATGCCCAGTAGTATTAGCGGCCATATCGCTTAATACTACATCAGCAAATTGATTATTCAAATTATTTATTATTAAGGTCTTTGTATCCTCAGCAAAGAAATCTTTTTGCAAGGAAACTACTCCAGCTATAGGGTCTATAGGTAAGAGATCGATAGCAATTAGCTTATTTGTAGCATTTTTGCTATCGGACTGAATGATTTTAGCGGCTACTTGACTCCAACCCCCTGGAGCGGCACCAAGGTCTACAACATTCATGCCAGGGGTTAGAACTCTGAATTTCTCATTTATTTCAAGTAATTTATAAGCTGCCCGGGATCTGTAACCGTCTAATTTTGATTTTGCCACATAAGGATCATTAAGCTGACGCATAAGCCAAAGAGTTGAAGATTTTTTCCTTCCTTTGGCGGTTTTGACTTTGGTAAATTTTCCCCGATATCCGGTAGATGCAGACGTAAACGGGTTATTAGGGCCTTGACTGTGCATAATTATGTAAAATAGAATTCACAAATCCAATTTCATTTTCATCTAGCATATCATTTGCTATATCAGTATATTCGTTAATTATAACCTTTTTAGGAGTTTCCGGAAAATATGCAAGTTCACATATCCCTACTCTTAAAACCGAAAGAAGAAGCATGGGTAGATTAGTAATAGTCCATGACTTAGTAAGAAACCGAGAAATTTCTTTGTCAATTTCTAATAAATTATTATAGGTATATTTAACTAACTCTTCCAGATAGCTATAGCTCGGTTTAAGTTTAAGAGTACTCTTTTGATCAATATCGTGATCACTTTTAAAATCTACGTCTTTGTAAAACTCTTTTATTCTAAATAATGCTGAATTTATATCAGTTTTACCTTGAGAACTGGCAAATTTATACAAAGTTTGAATAGCGGCTATTCGTGCAATGGATTTAGTGCTTATTTGTTGGTGCATATATGTTTTATCTTATGAGCTGGGGCATATATCTAAACCTTTAAAATCTCTTCCTCTTTAGACTTTATATGCTGATCAACTTTACTTGTAAAATCATCGGTTAGTTTTTGAATTTCTTCTCCAATATTATGGTGTTCATCTTTTGATATAGTACCATCTTTTTCCATTTTTTTCAGATGTTCCATACCGTCTCTTCTGATGTTTCTTACGGCAACTTTAGTATTTTCGCCATATTTATGAGCAATTTTTACCAGCTCCTGCCTCCTTTCTTGACTCAAGATAGGTAGACTCATCCGGATAATTTGGCCATCAGAACTAGGGTTAAGACCAAGGTTTGCATCAGTAATAGCTTTTTCGACGGTTTTGACCATGGACTTATCCCATACTTGGACGGATATGGTCTTAGCATCCGGGGTTGAAACCGTACCAACTTGAGATATAGGCATTTTACTTCCATAAACTTCTACGACAACCGGATCAAGTAAATTAGCGGAAGACCTTCCTGTTCTAAGACCCGATAATTCTTTTTCAAGAATAATAATTGCTTTATTCATTTTGTCAGTTAAATCATTTTTAAATGTTTGGTCCATTTATGCCCCCTTAGTAAATTTTTTAAAACTTAATTTCCATTTATAATAGTAAATTCCCCTTTATCCTGTAATACCTGGGCAAAATTACCTGGTTTCTTTATAGAAAAAACTTTTATAGGTAAATTGTTTTCTCGTGCTACGGCAATCGCAGCCATGTCCATTACTTTTAAATTATCTCTTAAAGCTTCCGTATAGTTAAGTGCCGCAAATTTTTTTGCGTCCTTATTTTTTTTAGGATCAGAATCGTACACTCCATCAACGTTTGTGCCTTTAAACAGAAGATCGCAATTCATTTCTATAGCTCTAAGAACAGCTGCACTATCAGTTGTAAAAAACGGGTTCCCAATCCCGGCGGCAAAAATGACAACTCTTCCCTTTTGCATATGCCTGATAGCTCTTCGCCTGATAAATGGTTCACAAATAGTAGTCATTGGAATGGCCGATTGAACTCTAGTGTATATACCAGTTTTTTCCATAGTGTTCTGTAATGCTAGCGCATTAATAACAGTAGCTAACATTCCCATATAATCAGCTGCTGCTCTTTCCATTCCTAGTAAAGAGGCATCAATTCCACGATAAATATTGCCACCTCCAACTACTACGCATACTTGTACGCCAAGGTTAACCACCTCTTTTATATCTTCTGCTATAGTTTGTAGAGTTTCAAAATCATGTCCGAAACTTTTGTTTCCCATAAGAGCTTCACCAGAAATCTTAAATAGGACTCTTTTACAGTTTATGGACATAAATACTTTTTACTACAATAGTACTAAAATTAATAAAAATAAATCAGTTATGGCTTGAATTTCCTTAACTTTAGGGTTAGATGTAACTAAAATTTTATTGGTTCATGCTAAAGCAAGTATTATTTTTGTCAAGTGTAAGAAAATACCAATAAATAAAAATCAGAATTATTTAAAAAAACTTTAGTTTTAAATAACCATAATATATCATGTAACAAATTATAAAACAGGTTTTATCGGGTGGTCAAATGCCGAAATTAATTATTGATGGCAAAGAAATTGAAATAGAAGAAGGATTGACTGTTATGCAAGCCTGTGAAGCTGCCGGGTTGGAAATACCGCATTTCTGTTTCCACGAGCGTTTAAAAATTGCCGGCAACTGCCGTATGTGCTTAGTTGATATTGAAAAATCTCCTAAGCCTGTTGCGTCTTGCGCTATGCCGGCAAGTGACGGTATGGTAGTTAGTACAAGTAGTGCAAGGGTAATAAAAGCCCGAGAAGGGGTGATGGAGTTTTTGCTTATCAACCACCCTCTAGATTGCCCAATTTGTGATCAGGGTGGGGAATGTGATTTGCAAGATCAAGCTTTTAAATATGGTAAAGGCAGAAGTAGATATTCTGAAAATAAACGTTCAGTGAAAGATAAAAATCTAGGCCCTCTAGTTGAGACTCATATGACGCGGTGTATACATTGTACCCGCTGTGTCAGATTTTGTACTGATGTCGCAGGCGTACCAGAAATGGGCACAATCGGTAGGGGAGAGCATATGGAAATTGTTAGTTATCTGGAAAAAACCCTTACCTCTGAGCTATCAGGTAATGTAATAGATTTGTGCCCTGTAGGAGCTTTAAACTCTAAACCTTATGCCTTTACTGCTCGCAGCTGGGAACTGCAGGGGACAGAGTCAATAGACGTTATGGATGCTGTTGGTTCAAATATACGCGTTGATTCAAGAGGTCTTGAGGTAATGCGTATTTTGCCGAAACTCAATGAAGATATAAATGAGGAATGGCTTTCTGATAAAGCAAGGTTTTCCTATGATGGTCTAAAAAATCAAAGGTTGGATAGACCTTACATCAAAAAAGACGGAAGATTTCAAGAAGTCAGCTGGGAAAGAGTTCTTTCTTCAATCGCTGACAAATTCAATTCCACAAACGATAAATCAGCTATTGCTGCTATTGCCGGTTTTACTGTGCCTTGTGAAACTTTGTTTTTGATGAAAAAATTGCTTTTTAAACTTGGTTCTGACTTTTGTGACGCTAATCAACTCGGTTACAAATTTGATTTATCAGCACGAGGTAATTACGTATTTAATACTACTATTTCCGGTATAGAGAAAGCTGATGTTTGTTTGCTTGTAGGGGCTAATCCAAGACAAGTAGCTCCTGTTTTAAATGCAAGGATTGGTAAAATGGTGAGAGCAGGAAATCTGATTGTTGGTAGAATTGGAGAAGCTGATAATCAAACATATAAAATGATGGAACTGGGTAGGGATGTTGATATTTTGGAAAGTTTAATCTCAATTAACCCTGATAACGAAGGAAGTAATGATAAATCTATATCAACATTTGCTGGGCTTCTAGCGAAGGCGGCTAATCCTATGGTTATTGTTGGCGATGGAGTCTTAGTGCGTCCAGATGCTCATGCAATATTATCTCTCTTACATAAAATTATTCAAAAATACAAAATCGTTCGGGAGAATTGGAACGGCTTTAATGTTTTGCATAATCATGCTTCTATGGTAGGAGCACTGGATCTTGGTTTTATTTATGGTAATTCAGGTAATGGAACTGACCAAATCCTAAAAAAGACCCAAAAGGGTGAAATCAAAATTCTATACTTGCTTGGTGCAGATGATATTGATATGAGCCAAATAGGAGATGATACTTTCGTCATTTATCAGGGGCATCATGGTGATGCGGGAGCTAATAGAGCTGATGTTATTCTGCCTGAGGCTGCTTATACTGAACAAGATGGAATTTACGTTAATATGGAAGGTAGGCCTCAGTTCGCTCGAGCAGCGGTAACACCTCCTGGTTCTGCTAAAACCGGAGTGGAAATTGTTAATATAGTAGCAGAAGCACTCGAGCTTGATATTAAAATAGATGAACTATCTTTAATTCGTAAACGGATGGCACAGGAATATAATATATTTAATCATATAGATGAAATCGTGGATAATGATTTTCGATCTTTTGAGTCTAGCGTAAAGCTGACTAAACAACCTTTAGAAAAAATAGTCATGAATTATTACATGACAGATCCAATTAGCCGTGCTTCTATTACTATGGCAAAATGTACAAAAGCAATAAATGAGATGCAAATAACAGGAGCATTTAAAGAAAGGATTGAAGGAGTAGCATAAAATGATGGATTTATTCTATGAATATATTGTTCCGTTAATTTTTATTATTCTTAAAATTATTTTAATCGTATTACCTTTACTATTATCAGTAGCTTATTTAACTTATGCTGAACGCCGAGTAATAGGGCTTATGCAAATGCGTCGGGGACCCAATAGAGTTGGGCCTTTTGGTCTCTTGCAACCAATTGCCGATGCGGTAAAACTTATATTTAAAGAAACAATTGTTCCAACGTCGGCAAGTAAAATAGTATTTATGATTGCGCCGATGATTACTTTCATTTTAAGTCTAGTTGGCTGGGCTGTAATACCTTTTGCTGAAGGGTGGGTGTTGTCTGATATGAATGTCGGAGTGCTATATATTCTGGCTGTATCTTCACTTGGTGTTTATGGTATTATTATGGCCGGTTGGGCAAGTAATTCTAAGTATGCATTTTTAGGCGCTATTAGATCGTCAGCGCAAATGATATCTTATGAAGTTTCCATGGGGCTGGTGATTGTTACAGTTCTACTTGTAACAGGAAGCCTAAATTTAAGCGAAATAGTTGAATATCAAAGAGAAATGCCATTTTGGATTCATCTGCTCCTTGCTCCTATGGCAGTGGTGTTTTTCATTTCTGTTTTAGCAGAAACCAATCGCTTGCCTTTTGATTTACCGGAAGCTGAATCCGAGCTTGTAGCTGGCTATAATGTAGAATATTCATCGATGAGTTTTGCTTTATTTTTTCTCGGTGAATACGCAAATATGATATTAGTCAGTGCGATGACAGTGACGTTCTTCATGGGAGGATACCTACCACCTTTTGGTATAAGTTTTCTATATTCGATCCCAGGATTTATATGGTTTATTCTAAAAATTTGTTTTTTGCTGTTTGTATTCTTGTGGATCAGAGCTACTTTGCCGCGATATAGATATGACCAACTTATGTATCTTGGGTGGAAGGTATTTTTACCGCTAACCTTATTTTGGGTAGTGCTCGTAGCCTCGCTGTTGTTAATAACAGGCAATCTGCCGTAATTATTTAGAAGTAAATATGATAAAATATATTAAATCCTTTGTCTTATATGATATACTATGTGGGATGTTCTTAACTTTAAAATATTTTTTTAAGCCTAAAGTTACCATTGATTATCCGTACGAAAAAAGCCCTATTAGCACTAGGTTTAAGGGGGAGCATGCCTTAAGACGTTATGAGAATGGCGAGGAGCGTTGTATCGCTTGCAAATTATGTGAGGCCATATGTCCTGCTCAAGCTATTTTAATTGAGGCTGAAGCAAGAGAAGACGGGAGTCGTCGTACTACTAGGTATGATATAGATATGACAAAATGTATTTATTGTGGAATGTGCCAGGAGGCATGCCCGGTAGATGCAATTGTTGAAGGGCCGAATTTTGAGTTTGCTACTGAAACCCATGAAGAGTTACTGTATAACAAGGAAAGGCTGCTACGTAACGGAGAAATTTGGGAGCAGGAGCTTGCAAGAAAATTAAAGGATGATTATCCATACAGGTAATATAATTTATGGCGATATTTTTCTATTTCTTTGCCTTTCTATTAGTGCTTGGTAGTGTTATGGTAATAACAAGCCGTAATCCTGTATACGCGGTTTTATGGCTAATTTTTACTTTCTGTAATGCTTCTGGAATCATGGTTCTTATGGGAGCCGAATTCTTGGCAATGATGCTGATAATCATTTATGTCGGGGCGGTTGCAGTATTATTCCTGTTTGTAGTAATGATGCTTAATGTAAAATTTGCTGAATTCAAGGGTATAATAGGCGCAGAGATGGGAATTGCTGCTATTATAGCATTCTTTCTATTTATTGACCTGACTGTTGTGGTTCTACTTGGAACCAAATTTATTATACCGGTAAATAATTTACAATTTATGCTCAATCCTGATATTGGTAATGCTTATGCGATTGGCAGGGTTTTATATACTGATTTTATTTTACCCTTTCAAACTGCTGGGCTAATATTATTCGCGGCAATGATTGCAAGTATTTCTCTAACTTTCCGTTTAAGGCCTGGGGTTAAAAGGCAAAAACCTGCTAGTCAGTTGAGCAAAAATAAAGAAAATAGCCTATTTTTTGCGAAAAGTACGGGAAAATCTGGATTAGAAAATTTGAATTATGACGATTAGCAATATTTCTTTAGAGCATTATTTAATTTTAGTGGCCTTTATTTTTTCCATAGGGGTAACTGGATTATTTATGAATCGAAAAAGTGTTATCACAATTTTAATGGCAATCGAATTAATGCTGCTTGCGGTGAATATAAATTTTGTAGCATTTTCGGTATATCTACAGGACATAGTAGGGCAAGTATTTAGTATAATAATTTTATCCATTGCAGCTGCAGAAATTTCAATCGGTCTTGCTATTTTAGTGTTATATTTCCGTAACCGTGGCTCAATTGAGATCGAGGATATTAACCAGATGAAAGGATAGGAGAGGTAAAGTTATGTTACTTGTTACCAAATTAATTATCTTTTTGCCTTTAATTTCTGCTATATTTAATGGTATTTTTTGTAAAAAATTAAGCAATAATCAGGCAAGCTTTGTAGCATCTGCCCTTATTATTATTTCTGCAGTTTGCGCTTCTTATGTTTTCGTAGGGGCTGGAATTAATAAAGAAACTATCCATATAATTATTACAAGATGGATAAATATTGGGTCAGTTTCTGTAAGCTGGGCTATTTATGTTGATCAGCTTACTGCGATAATGTTTATACTGGTGACCTTTGTTTCCGCTGTAGTTCATCTATATTCACTAGGTTATATGAAAGATGATAAGAACTTACCGAAATTTCTGTCATATTTATCTTTGTTCACTTTCTTTATGCTAGCTTTAGTGTCGTCAGATAATTTTCTGCAGTTATTCTTTGGTTGGGAAGGAGTGGGTTTATGTTCTTACTTACTAATTGGCTATTATTACCAAAAAGATTCGGCGAATAATGCAGCTGTTAAAGCTTTTATAGTTAATCGGATCGGTGACTTTGCCTTTATTATCGGTATTGTTATTATGCTGATTTATGCAAGCACTGTGGAATTCAGCGGAGTATTTGGCCAGAGCCAAGATTTAGCAAGAATGATTATAACTATATTCGGATATGAATTTAAAGTACTGGATATTATGTGTTTGATGTTATTTATTGGATGCACGGGAAAATCTGCTCAAATTGGAATGCACGTATGGCTTCCAGATGCGATGGAAGGTCCTACGCCTGTTTCTGCTTTAATACATGCGGCTACAATGGTTACGGCAGGAGTATTTTTGATAGCACGTTGTTCATTTATGTTTGAATATAGCCCGAATGTTTTAGCTATTATTACTGTAGTGGGCGCAATTACCTGCCTATTTGCAGCAACTATTGCAATAGCACAAACTGATATAAAGAAAATTATTGCTTATTCGACTTGCAGCCAGCTTGGTTATATGTTTTTTGCCTGCGGGGTTTCCGCTTATCAGGCAGGAATTTTTCACTTAGTTACTCATGGATTCTTTAAGGCTCTGCTTTTTCTTTCAGCCGGTAGTGTCATCCATTCAACCTCTGAGCAGGAAATATTTAAAATAGGAGGGATATGGAGAAAGATGCCGATAACTTATGCTAATTTTTGGGTAGGTTCTCTGGCAATTATTGGTATCTTTCCTCTAGCCGGATTTTATTCTAAAGATCTTATTCTAGAATCGGCCTATATGGCCTCAGGAGTCGGTATTTTTGCTTTTACCTTGGGAATTCTAGCCGCTATGTTAACAGCTATTTATTCTTTAAAAATTATTATGGTTACTTTCCACGGTAAAACCCGTCTTTCTGAAGATGTTTTTAACCATGCTCATGAATTACCAAAAATTATGAACACCCCTTTACTTGTTCTAGTAGCAGGTGCTTTATTTTCTGGAATGTTAGGTTATTATATTTTGGCAATTGAGAGCCCAGTCGGATATTTTTCTGGAAGTATTTTTAATTTAAATACAGCTTACAATGAACATCATGTATCCTTGCTCATTCAGCTTTTGCCTTTAATTGTAGGCGTAACTGGTTCTATCATCGGTATATATTGTTACAAAGGTAATATATATCAGAAAATTTCTAACAAGTTTAATCTTATATATTGTGTGATAAAGAATAAATATTTCTTTGATGAGCTATACGACAAAACATTTGTAAGGTTTACTAAAGCTTTAAGCTGTTTAGTCGGGTATTTTGATATTAAGATAATAGATAGATTCGGTCCTAACGGGTTTGCCCATTTAACCCGAGGAATTAGTTGGTGTATATGCAGGGTTCAAACAGGATATATAGTTAACTATGTATTATATATAGTTTTTGCCTTAGTGTTATGTATAACAATTTTTGTCTTTAGATATTTGCCGGTAGCTTGGAGTGTATAGATGTTAGATCTGCCAATTGTATCAATTAGTATTTTATTGCCGCTCTTTAGCGCATTATATATTACCTTTTTTATTAGCCAAAGTAGATCTCAGAGAAAACAAATTTATGCTATTTATGTAGCAATATTAAGCTCCGTACTAACCCTCATTGCTACAACTTATTTACTATTCAGTTTTGATAAATATCAAGATTCGTTTCAATTTGTAGAAAGATACCGCTGGATTGATAAGATTGGATTAGAATATTTTGTCGGGGTAGATGGTTTATCGTTATTTTTTATTTTCTTAACTGCGCTGCTTAGTCTTGTGTGTATTGTTGCAAGCCTCTTTACAATCAAGAAATATATCAAGGAATTTTTACTTTGCTTCTTATTGCTTGAATCTTTCTGTATAGGGGCTTTTTCTTCGCTTAATTTGCTTCTCTTTTACGGATTTTTTGAAGTAATACTTATTCCTATGTATATTATTATCGGCGTATGGGGCGGTGAAAATAGGATATACGCTGCAGTTAAGTTTTTCCTTTATACTTTTTGGGGGTCGGTATTTTTTCTTCTTGCACTAATTTATATTTATACCCAGACTGGTACATTTAACATCCCCGAATTAAATACACTTTTACCACAATTACCTTGTGGAGTGCAGAAAATACTATGGATTGCCATGTTTATTTCCTTTGCAGTAAAAGTCCCCATGCCTCCTTTTCATACCTGGCTGCCAGATGCCCATGTGCAAGCTCCTACTGCTGGATCAGTGATGCTCGCTGGAATATTACTGAAACTCGGTGGATATGCTTTCCTTCGAATATCCCTGCCAATGCTCCCTTCAGCTTCAGAAGCATTTTCTGAATATGTAATTTGGATAAGCAGTTTTGCTGTAGTCTATGCTTCACTTGTAGCTTATGTCCAGACTGATATGAAGAAGATGATAGCATATTCATCCGTTGCCCATATGGGGTATGTTACTGGTGGCATATTTAGTTTTACAGAGAAAGGAATAAATGGTGCAATATTCCAGATGATAAGCCATGGCCTCATTTCTGCAGCCTTATTTTTAATAGTAGGAATTTTATATGACCGTCATCATACTAAAGAAATAAATAAGTACGGTGGGGTGGCAGCTAGTATGCCTATTTTATCTACCCTCTTTATGATTGCTATGCTTGGTTCAATTGGACTCCCGGGCCTTAGCGGCTTTGTCGGAGAATTTTTGAGTATAGCTGGTATTTATGAAGTAAATCCATTTATGGGTGTAGTATGTGCTTTCGGGGTGGTTCTTGGAGCAATTTATATGCTAAAACTCTACAAGGGTGTGATATTTGGTCAAGTTACTAACCAGAATGTGGCGAAATTCGAAGATCTATATTTATACGAGAAAGCAGCATTAATACCATTGATTATTTTAGTTATTTATATTGGAATTTTACCTAGTGACGTTTTGCGAATCATCCAGCTACCAGTGATGAAAATTGCTGATTTATATGGTGGTTTATAAAGGCTTAACAACAAAGAAATTATTCTAAGTAGATAAAAAATAGTTTTAAAGAAAGTAGTTTAAATATTTAAGTTAAAAATGGACATGCTAAATCAATTTATTTTAATTTTTCCGGAGATTGTTTTAACGTCTGTTGCTTTGTGTATGCAATTGTTAGCATTATTTTTTAAAGATCACTTAAGGTTTATTGTCCTGGTAACTATAGCTGCTTTAATTGCTCTTGGTGCATATATTTTAAATTTTGTGCCAAACGAGAGTATTTCTATATTCTCGAATTCTTTTGAAGTTTCTCCACATATTTACAAACTTAAGGCTTTGGTGCTGTTTTTAAGTATCATGAGTATCGTAATATATAAAAGCTTGATTAAAATTTCTGAGGAAATCATTAAGATAGAGTTTATTACCCTAATTTTATTGTCGAGTGTTGGGGTTTTTATTTCTATTTCGGCAAGAGATTTTATAATTCTTTTTTGCGGATTGGAATTGCAAGCCCTCTGTGGTTATGCAATGGCAGCTTTTAATAATAAAGATGTAAAATCGTCAGAAGCAGGCTTAAAATATTTTGTCCTAGGGTCTTTAATTAGTTGTTTAATGTTACTTGGTATATCTTTCTTTTATGGATTTGCTGGTAGCATTTATTTTAATAATATAAAAGCTGCATTGGATGGCGAATTTAATATCGGGTTAGTAGTAGGGGCAATATTTGTCTTAGCTGCCATATTATTCAAATTATCTGCTGCTCCTCTTCATATATGGACGCCGGACGTTTATGAAGGAGCTCCTGTTTCTGCAGTTACCTACTTTGCCGTAGCACAAAAAGTGGGAGCTCTAATTGTACTTATAAATTTTGTAACTTTAGTGCTCGGGAACTATTTAAGAATTTCAGTAGATCTTATAAAAATAGCCGCTATTTTATCGATTTTTATAGGAGCCTTGGGAGCAATGATGCAGTCTTCACTTAAGAGGTTAATGGCATATAGTACGATATTAAACGTGGGGTACGTGTTAATAGCAGTTTCTCTTCATTCGGAGGAAGGTTTCCGCTCTGCAATTATTTACATGCTTATTTACGTTATTGGTGCTATAGGGTTTTTTGCCTGTTTAGTTGCTTTATTTGGCGAAAGAAGCGATATAGCTAGTTTTGCTGATTTGCAAGGAATCGCTGCAGAAAGAAAAACTATAGCAGCCGCAATAGCAATAATAATGTTTTCAATGATAGGTCTGCCGCCTCTTGCAGGATTTTTTGGCAAGTATTATGTTTTTTATAATGCTATTATACAGGGTGAAATTACCTTAGCTGTATTAGGTATCCTCAGTAGTGTAATAGCTGCGTTTTACTATTTAAAGGTAGTAAAATGTCTATATTTTACGGAGACAATGGCAAAAACGGTAATTATACCTACCAATCGCGGTTTATTATCGGTATCGGTTATTTCTGTAGGATTTACATTGTTTTTCTTTATTTTTGCTTCATCATATCTTTTATAAATCTAAAAGATTTAATTTTGCATATAGATTATTGGTTACCAAAATAATGTTACCGTGGGCAAAGAATTATAATTTACTGATTTTTGACCGAATTGATAGCACTAACGATGAAGCTCTTCGTCTTGCAAAAAGTGGAGTAAATGGTAATTTTGTAATTATAGCAAAAGCTCAAACTAACGGTAGGGGCACTAAAGGTAAACCCTGGGAATCTATTATCGGTAATTTGCATACAAGTATTTTGCTTCAGCCCTTAGTAAGTATAGATCGCACCAAAGAATTATCTTTTCTTACGGCTATTGTGCTCCGAGAAACCATTCTGGAATTTATAGATAAGCTTAAAGCACCAAAAGCCGATATAAAATTGAAATGGCCTAATGACGTTCTCATAGAAGGAAAGAAAGTTTCCGGTATTTTGCTGGAATCTATAAATATACAAGGTATAAACTATGTTATAATTGGTATTGGGGTTAATACTCATTTTGTACCTAATACCCCAAGTATAACAGCTACGAGTTTATTAAGTGAGGGGATTATTTTAAAAAGTCCCGATAGTTTTCTAAATACCTTTATGGATAAGTTTCAGCTTCATTATTCTAAATGGCAAAAGGCAGATAGCTTCGATAGTATTAGGAGCAGATGGCTTGAATGTGCTTATAATCTGAATAAATCTATAACTGTGGATAATGGGATAGAAAAAATTTCCGGAATATTTAAGGGGATAGATAATCAAGGGGCTATTTGTGTAGAGCTTGTAAATGGAGAATTATGTAGTTTTTCTTCTGGCCAGGTTACTTACCGGTGAGTATGGATATTATTGCTATTTGTTTTCTTGTAATGCTTTGGATTTGCCATGATAAATAATAATATTGCTATAATTTTAGTTGCTCCACAATTAGGGGAAAATATAGGGGCAAGTGCTAGAGCTATGAAAAACTTTGGCTTAAGGGATTTACGTATTGTTGCGCCGCGCGACGGCTGGCCTAATAAAAAAGCAGAAAGTATGTCTGTCGGGGCGATTGATATAATAAACCAGGCTAAGATTTTTTCCTCAATAGAAGATGCCGTTAGTGATTTATCTTTTATTTATGCTACTACCGGAGTAGTTAGAGCTATTAACAAAAACTATGTTTTATCACGAAATTTAAAGCAAGAGATAGATAGTAATTATTCTATAGGAATAATGTTTGGTCGTGAAAATTGTGGCCTTAATAATCACGAAATGATCTATGCTAATAAGATATTAGTAATAGATACCGATAAGAATTTTACTTCCTTAAATATTGCTCATGCAGTATCAATCGTATGTTATGAACTCTTTGGCGTAAAAAGCCAAAAAAGAGGGGATTTAAATAATGCTCATAAGTTAGCTACTCAGGCTGAACTAAATTATTTTTATAGTCATCTATTTTGTAAACTGGAAGAGAAAAATTTTTTCAGGGTGCCAGAAAAAAAAGAACATATGACTAATAAAATTAGGAATTTATTTTCTAAAATAGATAAGCTTTCACAAGTAGAATTACAAATTTTAAGAGGTATAATTACTGTTCTTTCGGATGACAAAAATTAGTAATTGAGCTCGAGTTTAACAGTTGTTTACATTAAAAGCTTAAGTTCTTGAAAATTAGATTTCAAAATGGATTTCCAATGTTAACTAGCAACTAATTAATATTTTGCCAGCTACTTATATTATTAAGTTCTATTTTAATAATCCTTGCTGTTGGCATGCCGTTACTTACTATTAATTCGTATTCCGGCGAGTCATATTCTACTAGTTCTAGAGCAGCGTTTAAGATGCCTGGATTATGTGCGATAACTAGTATATTTCTATTTTGGTCATCTTGCTGGGATATGAGTTCTATTATATCTTCAGAAGTACTAGCGTATAGTTCTAGGCAAATTTCGAACTTAGCGGAGTTTATCTTATTGCGGATAATTTCTCCGGTTTGGATTGTGCGCATAGCATTTGACACTAGGATTTTATCAATCTTATATTTTTGTAGAAACGTTGCTGCTTCCTCAGCTTCTTTTATACCTTTTTCAGTAAGTTCTCTTAGGCGATCATCCTGGTGATTTAGCGGTTTTGCCTCGGCATGTCTCATTAAAAACAGCTTCATAACAGTATAGGATTATAATTTTTTGCTCAAAAAAATTGCTGACCTGCAAATAGTTTTTATACAATTTCCAATAAGGTTATCCAATATATTACTATTAGCTTGAATGTGGTTTATAGCTATATCTTTATGTTCTGTTTCGTCGGCTTGGAATTTTTTGATATTATCTAACATTGAGTTTTTTGAGTCATAAGTTTCAAGATAATCTATTTGTTTAGCATAATGATCTTCGATTACTGCTTCCACATTTTCAGTTACGATCATAGCAGCTTTCAGGTTGATTCTAGCTGATATTGCTCCCATCAAATATCCGCCTATGTTCCATAAGGGCATAAATATTGTTGGCCGCGATAGGCCTTTTTTGATTTTATTACTGAAATAGTCTAAATGTTTTTGTTCCTGATCGAGCATGATCTTCAGTATTTTTTTATCATCAGGGCTCTTACTGTACTTTATCTGTCCTTGGTATATTTTTTTGGCACCGAATTCTCCTGCATGATTAACACGGATAATTTCCTCGATTTTTTTAGTATGATTATCGTTAAAGAATGGTTTTGGCATTGTTCTCGTACTTCCTAAATTATTTTTCCTGAAAGTTTCTATATTTGATAAAGAAAATAAGCAATATTATATTCAATAATAAATTCCACTCAGTCATTGAAAGGTTAAATATCACTAATGCTGGTTTGTTGCACATGGCTATTTTTTGGCTATATAGCAATTTTGTAAAATCGTGGACCGAAATATTTTCTGCTACAGAAACTAGTGGCTTACATAGGCTTGAGAGTACAAAAACTCCTCGTTCAATTCCCGTATGATAACCGGCTAGAATTATTGCACCAATAACGGTAATCACTAAATAAATATTGCATTTTTCATATTCTTTTCCTGCTACCGCAATTATTGAGATGAAAATAAATATTAAATATGGAAATCTTTGGTATATACATAAAGGACAGGCGGCCAATTGCATTATATATTCAACGAAATAAGCGGAAAACAAACAGAAACTTGCCAGTAAAAGAAGTAAAATATAAGGGTTTCTTGTTAACATGAGTTTTTTTGAGTTTTGCGCTATAAATTTATATTCATATAGGTTATAATCCTTATGGTAATTTGCAAGAATATTTTTAGGTTTTTATGGCATTTAACTTTGATGATTTATTAAAATCAACTGCTTGGCCCTTTGTGGAAGCAAAGAGAATCTATGATCTTATCGGGGGGGTAACTCCTGCGAAAGGTTATATATTATTTGAAACAGGTTATGGTCCGTCCGGATTGCCTCACATCGGTACTTTCGCCGAGGTTACAAGAACTACCATGGTTAGAGAAGCATTTAAACAGATTTGCGATATACCCACAAAGTTAATTTGTTTTTCCGATGATATGGATGGATTACGAAAAGTTCCATCCAATATTCCTAATCAGGAAATGGTTGCAGCTCATATGGGTAAACCTCTTACCTCTATCCCTGATCCTTTTGGGGAAGCAGAGAGCTTTGGGCATTATATGAACGCAAAACTTAGGTCATTTCTAGACAGGTTCGGTTTTGAGTATAGTTTTTACAGCGCTACGGAATGTTATAAAGCCGGTATGTTTGATCATATGATGCTTAAAACAATCGAGAAATATGATGAAATAATGAATTTGATGCTGCCTACTTTTCGCCAAGAACGTCAGAAAACATATTCACCTTTTATGCCTATTTGTCCTAAGACGGGTGTAGTGCTTCAGGTGCCAATCGAGAAAGTTAGCCGTGAAAATGGTTCAGTATGTTATCGAAATGAGCGAAATGAATTAGTCGAAGTTCCGGTAACAGGGGGGAATTGCAAGTTGCAGTGGAAACCGGACTTCGGTATGCGCTGGGCAGCTCTTGATGTTGATTATGAAATGTACGGTAAGGATCATCTACCTAATGGCGAAATTTATAGTAGCATATGTAAAATTCTAGGTGGTAAAGTACCGATTCAATTTTTTTATGAATTATTTCTGGATGAGGAGGGAAGCAAGATTTCAAAATCCAAAGGCAACAGCATAAGCGTCGATGAATGGCTACATTATGCTCCTTTAGAGAGTATAGCTCTTTTTATGTATCAATCCCCTGGTAAAGCAAAGAGGCTATATTTCGATGTAATACCAAAAACAGTTGATGAATATCTGGTTTTTAACAGTAAATATCACGAAGAAGAAGATATAGCCAAAAAAGTGGCTAATCCTGTTTTTCATATCCATAAAGGTAATGTTCCTAAGATAGATACCTACGGAATAAGTTTCAGTTTGCTGCTTAATCTGGCAGCAGTTTGTAACCCTGAGGATAAATCAGTACTGTGGGGATTTATCAGTAAATATGCACCAAAAGCCAATCCAGAAAATGCTCCTTATCTTGATCATATGGTCGGTTATGCAATTACCTACTATAATGATTTTGTAAAAGCTACTAAGAAATACCTGGTGCCTGAGGATAATCATAAAAAACTGTTGCTCCAGATTAAAGAAATGTTAGTTAATTCTCAGCAAGATATAACTGCTGAAGAAATTCAGAATCAGATTTATGCTATCGGTACTAACGCCGGCTATGAGAACCTTCGAGATTTTTTTAAGGAGTTGTATGAAATTTTACTGGGTCAGACTCAAGGCCCACGGCTTGGATCATTTATTAAGCTTTTTGGTGTAGAAGATACTATAAAACTAATAGATTCCAAGATATAACTAACATACATACATGGATGACCCCTCTAAGTCTCCGATCTGATCAACTGTTGATTCTTGAGGATTAGAAAGATCACTAGGGGGAGATGTTTCAAGAGCTTCTCTTATACTGAGAACTGGTTCGGGTGCGGTGGTAGTAAGCGCTGTTGTTAAGTCAATAATAATCTCTTGTCGTTGAGGTTCATATTTTAATGACTCTAAAGTCTTTAAAACTTTTTCTTGGTTTTTGGGAGCGTCATAAAGACTTTTTGCTTTCATTATAGCCTTTGTTTTGGCTTGCTCAAAAAACCTACGATCATCAGGCACAATTTTACAAAAATAGCTGGTTAATTCTTTTATAAAATCTGTATGTCCTTTTTTTGCTGCTATTTCAAGGGCCGATGGATAATATTTTAAAATATATTCTTGATCTTCTTTTGGAAATTTGGATATAAAAATCATCATCTCCTGTAAGATTTTTATTGATCCGGACCTACTACTAGCTAATAAACTATCGGATATTAGAATATTTTTGTTAATTTGATCAATTTTAAGGTGGGTTTTTACGGCTGATAATAATAGTTTAAATTTTTCTGTTGACCCGGTTTCAGCTAAATTAGTGAGGGATTTCATCAATGTATCAATAAGCTTATCTTGGTTAATTTTGTTGTTGTTATATAATTCTATTGATAATATTAAAAATGAGTTAAACTGTTCGTTGGTAACCTTACTTCCATTAGTCCATAATTCTTGCAAAATTTTCTCGGATACTATAGCTGGTATTAGTTTTTCATATCGTTGAATTAATTTTTTATCCTTGGGGTCTTTTAGAGTCAGTTCATCTAAACGATCAAAGCTTTCCGGTATTACAAGTCCTAACCGGGGTTTAAATTCTTTATGTTCAAATTTTTGTATTGGAGACAATTTTTCATCGTCGACTGTAGGAGATAATATTATTAGCTCATCTTCAGATTTTTTCCGCTGGGAATCTTCATTAGTATTAGTTGCACTCATTAAGTCGCTCAATGATGGTCTGCTATCTTTCTTGCGAAAACAACAGGTTAAGCAATCAAATATCGCTTCAAAACAACAGCATAAATAATAAATAAATCCCATAATAATATCCTTTTAATAATTTGCGCCAAAAATACATTATTTTTTCCATTTTTCAACTATTAAATTTACCTATGGTTGTAATAGTTTAGATTAATTTAACCTTTTGATTAAAGAAACTAGCTTTATGCCGCTAGTTATTTTTGGTAAATCCAAATTTAACTATAAGTTAAACTTGACATACATAGAATTTTTAGAATAATTCCTAAATAATTATACAACTATAGATTAAAAATTTATAGTTTCTATATTCTGTAATTTAAGTAATGGCAAGGGTGGTATTTTTATGAAAAAACGGGAAAAAAGGATTGAAGAGCATAAGGAGCATAAATCAAGAGGAAAGGGGGGTGAGATAGCTTCACTTCAAGATATTCTTAAAGCTTTGAATAAGTTAACTGAGATTTTGCCGGATTCCGGGCCAGAAGAATTAACGACTGTAAAAAGTAAAATTGCTTTGCAGAGTAAAAAGCTGGAAAAGGCAAAACTCGTGGACAAGGAAAAAGAAGAAGAAATAATAAGCCTTAAGCAAGGAATAGAAAATATACAACAAAACCTCAGGGCTTTAAATAGTAAAGAGCTAGTCCAGCTTGGTAGAGAGAAGGATAAGATTAAAAAGTCCTTGGAAGAACTAGATAATGAGGAGAAACAACTTATAATTAAATCCAACCCAGAACAACGTGAAAAAATAAAAGCCTTAATGCAGGAAAAGAGGGCGGAATTGAACAGAGAGCTAACTGAAAAGCTTGAAGATTTTGAACTATTAGAGAATCTGATTCATAAACCTTTGCAACCGTCCGAAATTGTTGATTCGCTTATTTTTTCTTATCACCAAGCCTCATCAAAAGAAATATTAGATAAAGTAAATAGTTTGACCAACAAAACCCCTCTCCAGGAGTTAATCAATACTGCCGATAGTCTGATTTCCCTAGCTACTACCGAGGTACTTAAATATAAAATAGATATAAGAAAAGATTTCTTAAAAACCACAAAAGAAAAATTACCTTTAGTTGCAAAATTGCCTAACAAACCCGGTGATGAAGATAATATAGGAAGTTTTATCCCTAATATGAAAAACTTAAGGAAAGCATTTGTTGCTGAGCAAGAAATAAACGATCAACGGGCGAATTCAATAATCTAGCGCAACATACTGCAATTTGCGATTATGAAAGACCTCGGTAGGTGTTCTGTAACCAAGGCATTTTCTGGGCTGATTATTCATTCTCTGTTCTATATCGTCAAGAAGTTCTTGAGATAAGTTT
>CAIKLL010000004.1 GCA_903828265.1 uncultured Rickettsiales bacterium | reverse complement strand
AACTTATCTCAAGAACTTCTTGACGATATAGAACAGAGAATGAATAATCAGCCCAGAAAATGCCTTGGTTACAGAACACCTACCGAGGTCTTTCATAATCGCAAATTGCAGTATGTTGCGCTAGATTATTGAATTCGCCGCTAAATCAATTTGATATAACTCTCCTTAATAGTTTTTAAGCCCCATTTTTCGAAAACTATATCTAGACTATCGCCGTTTTTTCGAATAATTATTCCGTCGCCGAATTTCTCGTGATTTATTTTATTGCCAGGACGTTTTTCATTTGATTGGCTTTTAGGGTTAAGTTTACTAGAAGTAGGTGCGTAAGTACTAGGGGTGGTATTATTTTCAAAATAAAAACTATGTTTTGAGCCTAAATAATTTAGCTGATTTGAACTGGAAATTTTCTGGCATATTTCAGCTGGGATTTCGGATAGGAAGCGCGAAGGTATTGAGTTTAATATTTCAGCAAATATTCTTCTGCTTTCGGCATAGGTAATAAATAACTCCTTTTTAGCTCTAGTAATCCCCACGTAGGCAATACGTCTTTCTTCTTCTAATCCCTTATCTCCTTGTTCTAAGAGAGATTTTTGGTGAGGAAATATGCCTTCTTCCCATCCTGGTAGAAATACTATATCAAATTCAAGGCCTTTTGCAGCGTGCAAAGTCATGATTTTTATCGTTCCGCCATAATCAGATTCAAGCATGTCATTATCCATGACTAAACTTGCATGTTCAACAAACTCGTTAATATTGCCGGCTTCATCTATGGCTTTTAGCATTTCATTGATATTTTCAATTCTACTTCTTGATTCTTCGGTCTTTTCTTCTTTTAAAGCAGCTATATAACCGGATTTTTCAAGAATAAATTTTGTTACATCAAATGCAGGTTCACTTGTATATCTTAAAGATGCCTGATTAATGAGTGTAATGAAATGTTGAAGATTTTCTTTGGTTTTTCCTTTAACCTCATCATTTTCAATCATTTTTTCTAAAGCGCTAAATGCTGAAACAGAGTAATCGGTGGCTTTATCCTTAATCTTTTTTAGGGTAGCATTACCTATTGACCTTTTCGGTACATTAATTACTCTTTCAAAAGCTAGGTTGTCATTTTTATTAATTGCAAGACGGATATAAGCGAGTAAATCTCTAATCTCCATTCTTTCATAAAATCTTAAGCCACCGATGATCTGATAGGGCATGGCGTTGCTGATAAAGACTTCTTCAAAAGTTCTGGTTTGAAATCCGGCTCTAACAAGAATGGCAATCTGACCGGCACTATATTGTTTGGAATTGATATATTTTCCTACTTGGTTTGCAACAAATCTAGCTTCTTCTTTTTCATTCCAGCAGGAAATTATTTTTATTTTTTCCTGTGTTTGCCTTTCAGTCCAAAGGTTTTTGTGATGCCTGTTCTTGTTATTTCTTATGATACTAGATGCTGCTTCCAGAATATGAGAACAGGAGCGATAATTTTGTTCTAGTTTTATAACTTTTGCGTTAGGAAAATCTTTTTCAAAACGAAGTATGTTTTTAACTTCAGCTCCTCGCCAGCTATATATTGATTGGTCATCGTCCCCGACACAGCAAATATTTTTGTGATTACTTGCAAGCATCCTAGCCCATACATATTGAACAGCGTTAGTATCCTGATATTCATCAATTAAAATGTATTTAAATTTACTTTGGTAATATTTAAGAACCTCAGGATTATTGATGAGTAATTGATTGCAGTATAATAACAGATCGCCAAAGTCGGCAACATTTGATTCCTGTAAGATTTTTTGATATTTTTGATAAATAAGATAGGCAAGTTGTGATTCAGGAGTAGTAGTATCAGAGCTGCTAACCTTTTCAGGTATAACCCCTTGATCTTTCCATTTAGAAATAATTACATGCAATAATTTAGGAGGATACTTTTTAATATCAATATTATTTTCAAGAGCAATATTTTTAACTAACTTTATTTGCTCATCTTGGTCAATAATATTAAAATTTCGGTTCATACCGTTATCAAGTAGGTGAATATGAGACCTTAATATTCTTGTTGAAATAGAGTGAAATGTGCCTATATTTAGCCCGTCCGAGGCAATAATTTCATTAATTCGGTTTTGCATTTCCCGAGCTGCTTTATTTGAAAAGGTAACAGCTAGTATTTGGCTTGGATAAGCCAGATTATTGCTAATTATATAAGCTATTCTACTGGTTAAAACTTTAGTTTTACCGGTTCCGGCCCCCGCTAGTACGAGTAGGGGACCTTCAGTAGTTTGAACAGCTTCTTTTTGAGGCGGATTTAAAGGTTGCATGATATTTAAAAGTCCGAAACTCTTCCGTTAACTTCCCAGTCACCATATCTAGTTGGTTCTGGCCCTTTAGGGCCACCAAATTCTTCATCTTTACTCAACGCCGAAAAAGGTTTATTATCCTTTTTACTTGCCTTATTTTTATCGGTTAGAGTACTATCCGATAATTGTTTACAAGATTGCTCCTTTAACATTTTCTATTATTTAAATATGAAATTTTCTAGCTTAAGCAGAATTTATACTACTTCTAGAATCGCTAAAAATCAAATCATAACCTTAAACGATGATATTTTTCATTATTGTAAGTCAGTTTTGCGGATGAAAATTTCTGAAGAATTCCGGTTGTTTAATAATATCGACGGAGAATTTAAAGCTGAGGTTAGAACAATTAATAAGCGTGATTTACAAGTAGTTATAGGGGAAAAGTTACGGAAAGTTGAGCATCAGAAATCGCTGGTTTTAGCTATGTGTATTATTAAACCAGATAGATTTATAGAAGCACTTAAAGCAGCTGTACAGCAGGGGGTTACTGAAATTATTCCGGTAATTTCAGAAAGAATGCAATTTAGGAGTATCAATCAGCAAAGGCTTACCAAATGCATAATAGAGTCAGTAGAGCAGAGCGAAGGCTTTGTAATACCCGTATTGCGCTTACCCGTTAATCTTAAAGAGTTTTGTAATATTAGCGGGGTAGATCAGATTATTTTTGCAAATGAGGAGGAAAGTGGTGAAGTAAAAATTAGCTCCATAAAAAAGTTTGAAGAAAATATTGCTATTCTGGTAGGACCGGAAGGCGGTTTTTCTCCAAGTGAAAAGGAAAAACTTATATCTAATCCTAAGGTTATTTCTGTAAGTCTTGGTAATATGGTGCTTAGAAGCGAGGTAGCTGCAATTAGTATGGTAGCATGCGTAAACTTAATGAGAGAGTAAAAAAATGGATTTATCTATTGAATCAAATTATCAAGGGGTAGTAGCCGGTGTAGATGAAGCTGGCAGGGGACCGCTTGCAGGTCCCGTAGTAGCTGCTGCTGTTATTATTGATCAAAACAATTTAATTGAAGGTATTAAGGATTCTAAAAAATTATCTAAAAATAAAAGAGAAGAATTGTACGTAAAAATTACTCAAAATTATACCTGGTCAATTGGTGTTGTAGAGCCAAAAGAAATTGATGAAATAAACATACTAGAAGCAACAAAGAAAGCTTGTGTCCTTGCGGTAGAGGGGTTAATAAAGGAGCCTTCGGTAGTAATTGTAGACGGTAATATGAAATTTAGTGATCAACGTTTTGTAAGCTATATAAAAGGAGATGATAGGTCGATATCTATAGCTGCAGCTTCAATAATAGCTAAAGTTACCAGGGATAGAATGATGGAATTACTGCACCAGGAGTTTCCATATTATTTCTGGGCTAAAAATTCTGGTTATGGGACAAAAGAACATATATCTGCCATAGAAAAATACGGTACTTCTATCCATCATCGCCTAAGCTTTAAGCTCAAAAATACTGGTTAAGCACTTTCTAAGGGAGTAATAAACAGTATATGTTTGAAAGGTTGAAGCAGCTTTAAAAAGCTGTTTCAACTAACTCTCCTCCTAAAATACTTACGCTATGAGCTGTATTAAAAAGTGCATCTACTTCCTCTGAATTCCAAGAAGGTGCTAGTAAATTCTTTGCTAATTCTCTGTTCTCATCGTTATTTGCTAAAAACTTTGGAGTTAAATATTCCACAGCAGGAGACAATATATGCTCTGTAAAATATTTATCTATTCCAGTTGCCTTCCAAGCCGCCAATTTCGTTTTAGATGATGGGTCTCTTATTACTGCTGCTACGTGTTCAAAATAATGGGCTATTGCTTCTGAATCCCAAGCTTCTTCTGGATATCTACTCAAGAAATAAAAGGGGCCAGGGGTAATTTCTTCAATATCAATTAAATAACTTAAGATGAGTTCTATAGAGCATTCTTTCAAACTTGGGAAAAATCCAGAGAGTGTTTTAGAGAAATTATCTAAAACACTTTTTCCTTGGGTTAATAATAATTCATCATTATTTACATAAGGGTCAATAATGCTGATTATATTAGAAACACTACCCTCAGGGCTTTTATCTCCTATATCTTTAGCACTCTGAGTAAAAATATCCTGTAATAATTTTTTAATATCTTTAGTTTGTGCTAATGATAATTTTATTATAGTATCCCCATTTATTTCCATCTGATCAAAAAGAAGAAGATTCCCTTCGGATAAATCCAAAGTTGTAACTTTTGCTTTTAGTGCTTCCATTCTTGAAAAATGTGATTCTTTTACAAATCTCATTACTTGGCTGAAACTTGCTTGAGCTAGTTGATCAACAGCTTTATAAGGTTTACAGAAATTATCAAAAAGGATTTGCATTGCTTGATGAACGTGTTCGTGAACAAAAACATCAACAAAATCACTTGCCATATCTTCTATATATGAGGATGCTTTGCTAACTACTATATAACCTACTTTTTTACTAGGTGCTTTCTCATAATATCCATCAAAATCTTGTTCAAGGCCTTGTTCTATAATTTCTGTTAGTTTCTTGCCGTATATGTAAATATTACCGTATTGGGGGCTTACATTTAGTAGTAATTTTATACTAGGATCCACTTTAATAATTTTCGTTAAATCCCTTATTAGTTTATTTTTTAAAGTATCTCGGGTTAATCCAGGGGGTTGATCAATATATGAGTAACTAAGTAATTTTTTAATAGTTGGGGCTATTTTTTCTGATGAATCAAAGCTTAATAAAGGTCCGTGTTTTGACATGAATTGATAACCATATTTTTTTAAATGTGTAAAAGCTGTAGCTTCTTCTTCATCAGTAAGTAGCTGTTTTGTAAAAATTGACTCCAGTTCTTTTGGGCAGTTTTTAACTACATATTCTGTAACTACTCCTAAATCCTTCCAGTTACCAATTTTTTTGGCATAATCTCCTAATTGTTTTTCTATATAAGCTTCTGTATCTTTATCAAAACGACCCCAACTATTTATTTGAGACAAAAAAGTTTTAACAAAAAATGTTTTTTGTCCGCCTGCCAGAGGAATTTGGTTGTTAATTTCAATGTCCAATAAACTTTCTTGTAACTTTAGCGAGCTTTCTTGAAATTGTTCTACTTCTTGTATATTTTTTTCATGTTGTGTATAAGCTAGTTGTATTTGGTTTTCTAGTTCTTGGTTAATTCTATCAATTTTATCTTTTAACTCGTTTTCGATCTTTTGTTTTTCTTCTTCAAGCTTAGTTTGCCATTGCTCGGGATAAAATTCCTTATAATACCCTTCCCAAATCCTTATATAACTAGCGATACTTTCTGCTGCGGATTTTTTTGCTGCCTCTATATCGTCAGAGGCTATTTGCTTTAAAGATGCATTATGCTCCTCATGTATTTTAATTAATTCTAAGTGATTTTGATTATAACTGTTTGTTTTCATATTTGGTAGTAATAGCTTAAATTTTTTAACCTATAGTATTTTTCTTTTTTATGATCAACAAATATTTATAAAAATTAATGCGTATTAAATCCCTTAGCAATAAAGTTACCGTGTTTAAATTTAAAAATACCCTTCGAAATAATGTAATAAATTTAAGATGCCTTATAAGGACAAAACCTTTACTTGATTAAATTATTTCGCTGCAATATTTTTGATTTAAGCAGTTTTTTCTGAATGTATGGAATTTATAAGCAAATTATAATGTTGGATAATATTTCTCGCTTCTTTCTAAACTTTAGCCATGATACCATAATTATTCCTTTAATTATCATAGGTTATATATGGATTGATAGAAAAGTGTTTTTTCATGGAATTTGTTTATTGTTAACAAGTATGTTACTTAATTTAGCTCTCAAAATTACTTTTCAGGTTCCGTTAGCTCCAAGTTTAGGGAAAGAAGGGTTTGCTTTCCCAAGTGGGCACATGCAATCTTCTATAGTTTTATATGGATGGTTATTCAAATCACTAAATAAACTTATTATTAAGGTAATGATAACCATTTTGTTAATTGGGATTAGCGCAGGTTTAGTACATTTAGGTTACCATAATTATTTTGATGTTTTTGGAGCAATATTTGTTGGGTTATTGTTAATTTTTATCTATAGTTGGTTTTTAAAAAATTTTAAAGAAAGCATTTTATTCCTGATCATACTGCTTTTTAGTACATTACTAATGGCTTATATTGGTTTATTATATGGAATTAAAGAATATTCATGGCTAGCCTATTATTCTCTAATAGGAGTTATATCTTCTGAATATTGCTTTAAAAATAAAAAGTCTTCGATTAGCAACAATATTAAAGTAATAGCAACAATTTTTTGTCTTTCTGTATTTCTATTAGTTAATCAAATCTTTCTTCTTTTAAAAACAGATTCGTTATTTTTATCGCAATTAAAATGGCTATTTATAGGATTTTGTATACCTTTTTCTTTGCATTTTTTAAGTTTAATAAAACCTAAAAGTTATCATATACAAGGGGATTAAGAGGGTTTTGATTTGAAATTATCTAGTAAAAACAGAACAGGTATAAGCTACTGCCAGGGCATCTGTTTCGTCAGAATTTTTAAGATCGGGAGTGCCTGATATTATGAGCTTTATCATATGCGTTATCTGATCCTTTTCGGCGTGACCGACTCCGACTACTGTTTTCTTTATTAAATTAGGTTTATACTCAAAATAAGGCTTATCGAACTTTCCTATTAAAGACATAAGAGCACCCCTGACGTAACCGAGTTTTAGCGAGGAGCTGGCGTTCATATTAATAAATGTTTCTTCCATAGCTATTAAATCCGGGTCATGTAATTCAATAATGTTCTGAACCGCATTTGCAATATAAGAAAGTCTTTTATACATTAATTCAGTAGGAGCAGTTTTAACCAGGCCACTTGCTATATAGTTAATTTTGGGAGGGTTTAGCTTTATTATTCCCCATCCAATAGAAGAAAGAGCTGGATCGATACCTAATATTTTCATAACTTGATTTAATCTACTAAAGATTTTTCTTTTTTAAAGGTTTGATATAATACAGGTATTACAAATATTGTAAATAAGGTTCCGATCAACATTCCCCCAACAATTACAAGACCAATAGAGTTGCGTGATTCTGCTCCGGCACCATTGGCTAAAACTAAAGGTAAAGCACCAAAAATAGTGGCTATACTTGTCATTAATATCGGGCGCAGACGGAGTTTTGCCGATTGTACTACGGCTTCAGTAATTTTCATTCCTTGATGGCGCAATTGATTAGTAAATTCAACAAGCATGATAGCATTTTTAGTAACTAAACCAATAAGAGTAACTAACCCAATGTTACTATACATGTTGATAGTGTTGTTAAATAATAGTAAGGCAAGAACACCGCCAGTCATTGAAAATGGGACAGCCATTAAAATTAACAGTGAATCAGCAAAGCTTTCAAATTGTGCAGATAGAACTAAAAATATGAAGACTAAAGCAAAAAGGAAAGTTATAAGAATGCCGCCAGAAGATTCATTCATTTGCTTTATTTCACCAAGATATTCTAGTTTAGTGTTGTTTTTATTTAACAATTCTGTCGCAATTGATTCTATAGCTTTAACTGCATCGGCTAAAGTTTTATCAGGCGATAAGTCGGAGGTAATGGTAATAGATTTTGCCGTATTATAATGCTTGTACTCTTTAACTGTGATTTTTTCTACTATATCTGCTACGGACTGGAGAGGCAGCGCATTATTATTATCGGTCTTGATAAGAATTCTATTTAGATCTTCCGGGCTACTTCTTTCAGAATCCGAATATTTAAGAATTACATCATATATATCATTACCCATTCTAAAATCTCCGACGGTTCTACCGGCTATTAAATACTGTACGGTTTTACCGATTGTTTCAAGATTTGTTCCATATCTATAAGCTTTCTCCCGATTAACTATAATATCCAGAGTTGGAGTAGAAGATTTGAAATCTCTTTCTACGTTTTGGAATAAAGGATTTTGTTTCATTTTATCCATGAATTTATTTGATAACACGTCAAGGTCTGTATATTCAAGAGAACTTTGTAAGTTAAATTCAACCATTTTATCTGAACCGCCAGTGCCTAGTGATCTAGGACTAATAGCAAATATTGACATTCCTGGTATTTCAGAAAATTTTCTGTTTAAATCTTCTTTGATATCAAGATGTGATCTTTTTCTTTTATTCCATTCCTGTAAAGGGACAAAAGCCATAGCGTTTTCACCCCCTCCCCAACCAATAACAGCAAAAAAACCAAATATATCTTTGTCTTTTTTCATTATTTCTTCTGCTTGAAGAACAGTTTTTTCCGATTCGGCAACACTGGCTCCTTCAGGTCCTGAAAATATAACTTGTAAGAAAGCTTGATCTTCTTCAGGTACAAAAGTTTTGCCAACATATTTGAAGCTAACTATTAAAACTACTGCTGAGGCAAAGCAGAGAGCAAAAAATTTCTTTTTATTCTGTAGTGCTAATATTAGATAGTCTATATAAAAATTTTGAGCTTTATTTAAATAAATATCAAAAACTTGTAATATTTTTGGTTTAGGAGCTTCAGACCTGGCAATCATTCTGCTCGTCATCATCGGAGTTAGGGTAAGAGCCACAAAACCTGAAAATAATACACAAAATGCTAGTGTCCACGCAAATTCTATAAATAGTTTACCAAGGAAACCTTCAATAAAACCTATTGGTAAAAAGACAGAAGCAAGGGTAATAGTCATAGCAATTACGGCAAACCCAATCTCACTGGAAGCATCATATGCTGCTTGTATTGGCGGTTTGCCAAGTTCATGACTATGCCGGAAAATATTCTCGAGCATTACAATAGCATCGTCAACTACTAGACCTATTGCTAAAATCATCGCAAGTAACGTAAAGGTATTAATTGAAAACCCTAAAAAATACATTGCCGTAAAAGTTCCAACTAAAGAAATAGGAATAGTGACAAGTGGTATAAGAGTGATTTTAGCGGATGCTAGAAAAATATAGGTTACAAAACCAACTAAGGCAATTGCTTCAAATATTGTAAAAAATACTTCTCTGATTGATTCTTTAACAGGAATTGCTGCATCATGGGCTATTTCTACTTGTACCCCAGCCGGTAAGTTAGCTTGTATTTTAATAAGCTCTTTTCTAACACTATCTGATAATTCTATGATATTGGCGGTTGATTGTTTAATTAAACCGACTGCCATTGACCTTTTGCCATTATATCTTAGAATTACATCGTCCTCTAGGGGTTCCAAGGCAATTCTTGCTATATCCCCCAGTTTGATTACCGTTCCGTCCTCATATTTCTTTATAATTATATTTTCAAATTCCTTTGGGCTATTTAGTGATGAGTTTAATCGTAAGGTAAAGTTTCTTATATCCGATTTAATAGTACCCGCCGGATAATCTTTGTTCTGATTGATAATAGCTTGTTCTATTTCAAAAGGGGATATTTTATGTGCAAACAACTTTGAGTTATAAGGCTCTATTCGCATAGTGTAATATCTGCCACCAAAGATAATTGAATTACCCACAGTAGGTAGCCTTTCAAGTTCTGATTTGATCTGATCATCAGCGATTTTTGTAAGTTCAAGGTTATCGTGCCTATCGCTATTAATACTTATCCACATGCTTGGCCAGCTATCTGAATCAAGTTTAGCTACCGAGGGCTGTTTCATATCGTCAGGAAAGATATAGCTTAAATCAGAAATTTTAGACCTTACGTCATTTAGCGCAATTTCAATATCAGTATCTAATTTAAACGAAAGAGTGATATTGCTTTCTCCAACTTTACTCTCGGAAGACATAAAATCTAGATTTTTTAGAGTTTTTAGCTCCTTTTCCATTCTCGTAGTAATTTGCTTTTCCATATAAAGTGCATCTGCTCCAGCGTATCGAGCACTTATGGAAATTATGGGAGGGGCAATATTCGGCGTACCTCTTATTTGCAATTTGGTGTAGAATACTCCTCCCAACGTCATAACTATAAGGCTAAGTACGATGGTAAAAACAGGTCTTTTTATACAAAGGGCAGGGAGGGACATTATTTTTATACAATAAATTAGATCTTCAAGTTCCAGAAGGTTCAGTTTTGCTATTAATTATTACTTCTGCACCGTCATATACTTTGGTTAAGCCATCGAGAACTATCATATCTCCTTCTTTCAATTCATTTGATAATAGCTCTATCATGCTATTTGTCCTTACTCCTAAAGTTACAAATACTTGTTTAACTTTGTTTTCTGGAGTAATTACATAAACAAAATCACCTTGATTATTTTTTAAAACAGCTTTTTCAGGGAGAGCGAGTGCGTGATGTTTATTGAAAATTATGTCAGTTTCCACAAATGCTCCATGCACCAAACTATCATCATAAGGAAATTCAAATTTAACAGTAACAGTGCCGTTACTAGATAAATAATCTGATATAGCTAGAATTTTGCCAGGTATAATTTTATCATTTTTTCCATAAGCACTAACTGTGTCCGAAGTCAATATTCTGCCTCTCAATATCTCTGGAAGTTCAGCAAATATATAAAAATTACTTTTTGTTATAATGCTAAATAAATAATCCCCTTCTTTAACTTCATCTGCTATATTTGCTCTAATTACTCCTATATAACCCTCTTCCATGGCTTTAATTACCATATCATCATAGGTCTTGAGAGCTTTTACATATTCATTTTTAGCTTGCTCTAGCGATGCTTTTGATTTATTGATTGCCTCTACATTGATGATGTTTTTTTTCAAAAGTGATAAGTTACGGTTATGAGTTGATTCTGCAAGGTATAAATTTGCTTCAGCTTGAGATTTTAATTTTTCTGCAATTTCCTTATCTATAATTATTACTATATCGCCTTTTGCTATTTTATTACCTTGAATGTTAGATATGAAATCAACTTTTCCTTTTACTTTGGCAAAGTAATCCTTGCTGTTTGCAAGCTTAGCCTGTCCGACTGCTGTATATTTCTCATAGAATTCAGCTGTAGTTAATTTTTCCGGGATAATATCGATCTTCTGCTGTTGATGTGAACTAGCTAACGTGCTCTGCTGAAATACTAATAACAGTAGGGTTAAAAATAGAAAATTTTTCATAAAGGCGAAAATGGGCAATAAATTAATTCATTATAATTAATTTATCGCCCATTTTAACTAAATTATTGCTAGTGTAGCCAATTTTGTGAAATAGGTTATAAAAATTGCGCTAAAACCATCATACTTTATCCCCTTTTCCAAGGCATAGTCGGTAATTAAGTTAAAAGCGGCTCCTATAATCTTGGTTTTGACCAATCAGGATCGGAAGCATCATAAGGTGTGGGTAGCACTCTTTCATTATAACCGGTAAAATCAATAGTATGTAATCTACTTAAACCACTTGTTTTATGGCTAGTAGGCTTACTTCCTTTAGTAAATAATATCACTCGGCCGTTGGGGGACCAGCATGGACTCTCTACAAGATAACCGCTAGCAATCAAACGCTCATTACTATAAGTAGATGTTGGGTTATGCTTCATGACTCCTATAGTAAAGCCAAAATCTCTACTTACTTTGGTAAAAGATATGTAATTATTAACTGACCAGCTCGGTTCTGCATAAGATCCGCTGCTGCTGATCCTCCTGATATTTGAGCCATTTCTATCCATAATATATAATTGCCGTAAGCCGTCTTTATCAGACTGGAATAATATTTCCTTCCCGTCAGGAGAATAACTAGGAGAGGTAAAAATACTAGCACCCTGCGTTAGCTGTGTCTTTTTTTTAGTAGCTAAATCAATTTCATATATATGAGTTCTACCATTTTGAGCAATTGAAATCAGAGCAGTTCTTCCATCAGGTGCAAAATGGGGAGCAAATGACATTCCTGGAAAATTACCGAGCAAGGAACTTTTACCACTTGCTAAATCAAGCATAAAAACTTGAGGGATTCTATTTTTGTATGATAAATATAATATTTTTTTGCCGTCTGGAGAGAACCGAGGCGTTAAAACGAGGGTTGAACCATCAGTAAGATATCGATGATTCTCGCCATCCTGATCCATTATTGCTATTCTCTTTATCCTTTTTGTATAAGGGCCTTTTTCTGACACATAAACAATTCTGGTATCAAAATAGCCGTCATAGCCGGTTATTTTTTTGTATATTTTATCAGCAATTTTATGAGCTCCTCTGCGCCAAATTGCTTCAGAAAGCTCTAAGGTTTCAGATACTAATTGAGTTTCAAGTATGGTATCCCAGAGAATAAATTTTACCTTTAGTTTACCGGAGTCAAGCCTTTGAACTTCCCCATTAACTAGTAAGTTCGCATTTATTTGCTGCCAGGCGGCAAATAAAGGTTTATGATTTATTCCTATTTTATTTTCTATAAAGGCAGCATTAGAAATAGGGCGAAACACCCCGCAATTATTTAGATCGTTTTTAATAACTTTTACTATATTCTCGGCGCTTTTTACATCAGCGTGATTATGGCCAGAAAATTCATTTATGGCAATCGGTATAGGGTCAATATTGCCTTCTGTTATGTCTATGGTTGTTATAGCAAAAATATTAGAGGTGGCAAAAAATATAGCCAAACAAATTAAATTCCGAAAGGTTTTGATCATATTTTATCTCCTAAAGATATAAAATTTTGCTGTATAACTTACTATAAGATTTTGCTTAAGTAAACCTTTATGCAAAGGCATGATATTATAGCCAGATAGGTAATACAATCACCCATAACATCTTTATCACATCATGCTACTTGGATCAAAACGTAACTTAAATTCTTTCCAAACATTATAACGTTCGGGACGCAAACTCTTTATTGGGCTAGCTTTTTTTACTGCTCTTCGACCAGTTTCTTCAACAAGAACTTGCAGTTGTTTGTCTCCTGTTAATCCACTTACTTGGATTATGGTTACGTTGCCTTCTATATCTAACTTTACATGAAATATTACTTCTATACCCTCAATTCCCGCAGGTTTATCCCAATGCTTGATAATTTGCTGCTTTATAAGCATTTCTTCTGTAATTGACAAAGGTGATTCTTCATCAGCATTATTACCTTTTGTAAACTTACCTTCATTTGGTGGGCTTGGAGGAGTTCTATTCGGTGACCGTCGTTCAGTACCCTCCGATTCTTTTTCAAGGTTTGCTAGTAATGAATCAATTACGTCTTCTTGTTTTTTAGGGGCTTTTTTAGCAGTTTCTTCTTTTTTGGGTTGCGGTTGCTTAACCTCTTTTTTTATCGGTGCCGGCTTCTTTTTATCTTCTTCTTTTTGAGTCTCCGGCTTTTTTTCTAGCGGTTTTGGTTCTTCTTTTT
>CAIKLL010000003.1 GCA_903828265.1 uncultured Rickettsiales bacterium | reverse complement strand
GTCTCGAATTGTTTGATCGCAAAAACAATCTGAGCTTCAGTAAATTTTGATTTTTTCATGGTAACAAGTTAGTTTTTTTTCTGTTTTTTGTTACCCTGAAAACTCTAGTTTAGAACAGTGCGATTTTGTGGGAAGAGGTCATCCGATTATTCCACTAATGGTTATCTCTATCTACATATATTCCTATTCTATCACTTTTATGGTCTTTTAACCAAAGTTCCCCATTTAGGATGTTGAATTTGATTATTTTTGAGTTTTTTATTCCTTTTCTGTAAACAGAATTTAGTTTTAAGGAATACATATTAGAATTAAATTCAATAAAATCTCCTTGTCCAACTTTATATCCTCGTTCAAATTCCCAAACGGTATTTGTAATCCAAATATGCTTAAATATTGTAAAAATCATAAAAAAAACTGCTATTAATAATAAGATATTTTTTATTACTTTTTTATTCATTTTTTATTTTCTTGCTCCTTGCTGATATCCTCCAATTTGACCAACTCCGTTTTTACTTATTCGCATAGGTGATGCTTCACTTTGAGATGCTGGCGTTGATAATTCTAATCTTCCGCTAATTCCACCTGCTGAATTGCCACCAACCATATAAGTATTACCTCTAGCTGATATACTTTTTACCCATGAAAATGAACCTATTCCATTATCTAATTTTGAAACATGATAATCTACTGAAAAAGATAAAAAATCTCCACTTTCTCTATTTTGATTATCTCTAAAATTGCTATAAATTGAAGGATATGCTGATTTTAATTGTCCTAATACTGATACATTTTTGAAATTTGATAATGCTGAAATTTCAGTAGAAAAAGATGCTTTTTCACCTTCTGGGTCTCTACCTGTATTACAACCATAAAACCCTGCTATACATTTGGAATCATCGACATCCCAGTTGAAGTTAATATCGCCCCAACCTTTCATTCCCATTTGTTTGTCGTCTACTGGGTCTGTGGTACAGTTTATACTGCCAGTTGGTCCATCGGTTCCAGCGTGAGACCACATTCCAAATTCAACTGTTTGACCATATATAGGGGATAAAGTTTTTACACTTTCTTCTACTTTTGTTTTAACATCAGCTAAATTGCTAACTTGTAAAACGACTACTACATCTTTAGTGGGGTCAAAATCTGGTAAATTTTGTATATCTCTTTGCCGTGTAAGTGCTGCTGCTTGAAACATATCATTACCAGCACCAGCGCCAATTATCATTCTTCCAGCAGATGGCTCATAACTTCCAACATAAGTTAAAATATACATCTTATCACCATTTAAGTCAATAGCTCTTATTGGTGAATTACCTGCATAAAAATAACTTGAAAATTGTGGAGTTTGATGAATTAATCTATCTACACTTAAAAACCTACCCAACAGCGCATCATGTAATCGGTTTCCAAAGTCATAGCTATTGCCTTCACCGTTGCCTTCATCATCCTTCTCTTTTCCATTAAACCCAAACCTATAAGCCTCACTTGAATACCCACGTCCTTGTATAGGCGCTCCGAAGGGATAATAATCGGAGCTGGAGGTTATTTCGGGTTGGAAGAAAATAGTAGTACTAGAAACCTTATAAACGGGT
>CAIKLL010000002.1 GCA_903828265.1 uncultured Rickettsiales bacterium | reverse complement strand
TTGGTTTGGAGTAAGCGATATATGTTCTCTCTATCGTAGAGAGTAATTCTGTGGTATTTTGTCATTAGCAACACTGGCTTTGTATTTTTGAATGAATTCAAATATACAGTGTTGCGCTAGATTATTAAACTGGCCAAGTCTTAAGAGAAATTCTGAAAAGTTTTATAAGCTGACTTTTCTACATACTTAACCTATAAAATAAATATTTAAATAAAAAAACTATAGACCCGACAAAAAACTTTTGTTATAAGGAGGAAGGTTTAGCTATTCTGTATCCATAGAGCAGTTTTAGCAAAATAATTTTTTTCTTATTCCTCGGTAGCTCAGTGGTAGAGCAAACGGCTGTTAACCGTTCGGTCGCTGGTTCGAATCCGGCCCGAGGAGCCATCATTTAATAGCTAGATTCTCTATATCCTCCTGTTGCAGCTTCTTTGTGTAGTTAAATATATTTTATATGTACCGAAGTATGCAATGCGTCTAAACAGGCTATTATAAGTTTTATACTCTTACAACTAAAAATTAAATTAGGTATGGAACCTGCGAATTTGTTCATGTATAAATAAAATTAACATTAATTTTATTCAAAGGTAAAATGCGCTAAAGTTATGTTATTACTTAAACAGGTTTATTTTTATACTTTGGGTTACTTGATAACTTATCTGATTATCAGATGTAGAGTTTATCTCGGTGAATATCAGAGAAAAATCAAGGAAGAATTTAGCATAACCGATATAAAAGGTAATCATTACGTGCTTGTACAGGGAAAACAGATAATTGGTATAGTTAGAATAATGTATGAAAACGGTACAGCAGATTTAGCCAGGGTAACGGTTATTAAGGAATACAGGAATCAGGGGTACGGAAGGGAACTCATGAAACGGGTTATTAATGAAGTAAGAAATAGCCGAAAGGCAGAAATAATAAGGCTCTATATAAGTGATAAAGTCCTATCGGAGTTTTACCAACAGTTCGGTTTTAAGGAAAACGGAGAAGTCTATTTCCATAATATCCCAACCATCAGCATGATAAAAATTCTTTAATAGTAATAAATGGAGAAAGGGGATGAATTTTAACATGGATTTGGATTCAGTAATTTTTATTGGATTTTTAGTAATTAACCTTGCAGTAGGTTTATTTTACAGCCGAGGAATCAAAAATATCAAGGAATATGCTATCGGCAATAGAAATTTCAGTACTGCTACCATTGCCGCAACTATTTTGGCCACTTGGATCGGTGCCGGTGTATTTTCGATGAATATAATTGGGAGCTATAAGGAAGGGTTATATTACATTATTCCGGCATTAGGTAATGGTTTAATGTTTATTATTATAGGAAGTTTCTTTGCAATAAGAATGGCTGAATTCCTTGGTGCTTTATCCATAGCCGAAGTCATGGGAAACATGTACGGCAAGCACGTAAGGTTAATATCTTCAGTCATGAGTATTTTTTTCTGTGTAGGTACGGTAGCAATACAGTTTAAAGTTTCGGCAAATATTTTGCAGCTGTTTTTTAATAAGAGGCCAGTTTAATAATCTAGCGCAACACTGTATATTTGAATTCATTCAAAAATACAAAGCCAGTGTTGCTAATGACAAAATACCACAGAATTACTCTCTACGATAGAGAGAACATATATCGCTTACTCC
>CAIKLL010000001.1 GCA_903828265.1 uncultured Rickettsiales bacterium | reverse complement strand
GGAGTAAGCGATATATGTTCTCTCTATCGTAGAGAGTAATTCTGTGGTATTTTGTCATTAGCAACACTGGCTTTGTATTTTTGAATGAATTCAAATATACAGTGTTGCGCTAGATTATTAAACTGGCCTCTTATTAAAAAATTAAAAACTTTATGGTTTTTATTAAACTATTAGTATATAGTTTTTTCACTCCTCCAGGTTAACTTAAATCTTGAAGGAGACAATCTATGATTCATTTGCTCAAAGAGATTATTTAGCACCTATTATAATTTTAATGGATTGATCTATAATCATTTTCGACTTTAAGCTTTAAGCCACAAGCCATTAATAATGAACCTATATTCTCAAAACTGGGATTACCTTTACTTGATAACATCCTATAAACATGTTGCCTGTTGATATGCGATTGTTTTGCAACCGCTGTTATTCCACCACGTACCATGATTAATTCTTTTAACGTAGATAAAAACAGTTCTTTGTTATGATCCTCAAAATATTGCTCTAAAGCAGCATTTATAAATGCTGTTACCTCACTTTCGTCTTTTAGCTGTTCTTTTATATAATGATCCAATTTTTCCATTTTATACCTCTCCAAATCCTTTTAATGTCTCAAAAATTAATTTTGCTTGTTTTATATCCTTATCTTGGCTTGATTTATCCCCACCATTTAGTAACAAGATTAACTTATTATCTTTTTCCGTAAAATAAATACGGTAACCTTTGGAAAAGAAAAACCTTAATTCAGATATTTTATTATCTATACGTTTATAGTCGCCATAAGCTCCATATTGTAACCTAACCAATCTTACATGTATTCGAGCCCTGGTTTGAGCATCAAGACCTAATAACCATTCCTTAATATGACATTTACCATTTTCAGATACGGCAAACCTTACTTCTTTTGTCTTTTGCATAAAATCAGGTATCCTTGTAATATTATATATTGTCGCATATATACGACAATTTGTCAAAATAATAAATCTCCCTAGAGAAATAAATACTTTATAGAATTTTATCAAACCTAGAAAAAAGAAACCTTAAACTGTTCTTTATTAACTATATTCTCTATAGTGTCGAAGTAATTAGTTTCTATCCAATCTTTTACAAAATCAGTTGAAGCTTTGAGCTTAATTTCTCTCCGTTCTTCATTAATATTTGCCGTTAGCTTGGAAAACCAATTATGATCTGTTATTTCACTATAAATCCCTATTAACTTTTTCCTCACCCTACCCCACATACCTTACCGTGATATCGGAAGGTTTACAATCCGATTTCCTTTTAAATTGTTATGTCTATTTGTAGGCTTAGGATTATAAGCATTTTCTACAATAAATTTTACACTTTCTATATTAAGATCAGATCTTGAATAAATAGACTGAACTTGACTTAAGATAACGTTTTTATCATTTTCAGTTAATTGAAGCTTACTCCTGAGGTAAATTCTTATAGTATTACCTACTACTTGAAAATCTTTAATGTTTGAAAGTAGCTCATAGCTTCTTAGCGGTTCAAGAGTATTAGCTATTCTTGCTTTCAATTGATTCTCGGGACAAACATAGGTAATTGCCTTCTGTTCCACCTCAGCAAGGTATTGTTCTACCTGCTTTTCCTTGTTTATTTCCCTTAGCGTAGGATATTCTCCGTTTCCCAGCGTAACCCCTATTGGCGTAATGTTTGTTTTTATACGGAAGTTATCATTGCCTGTTTTTACGGCATCCCTTATCTCAAATCGCAGGCATTTACCAAAATAAGCCATGAACTGAGCTTTTGAACAAAACCTTTTATCAAGTCGTTTTGACATATCAAGAAGTATTTCATTCATCGCATTTAGGCTAAAATCACGGCCCGATAGGCTTTGTAACTGACTAATATCCTCTTTGGTTAATGGATAGTGATAGCTTAAGCCTTGAGGTTCTTTATACTGGTTAAAATGATAAACTCTTGCCTTACGCTCGGCATTAGTTGGCTTTTTCCTCTTGTTAGAAAAACGTTTTTTAAGTTTAACAGGTTTAATATGGTCTTTCGGGAATATAGCTACTTGAGGTTCTATATTTTTTTCAATCCTAGTTTCTTTAGAATTTTTTAAAAAATTAGATTCTAGATCTATATTTTTATCTTTGTTAAAGATATTCCTGTTAGTATATGTAGCTCGATTTTTTTCGGGGCAAAATTCTGAATTATCAAGTCCTATATTCTTTAATTCATCTACTACTGCAGGATGTAATTCAATGAAATAATGACGGGAAAATTTTGCACCTTCATTATTAGTATAAAGCCTGTAAAATTGTATTTTTAATATTCTTTCTAATTCTTTTAAAATAATGGTATTTTGATCTGATTTACACCTAGTAGCCTTTTGGTATTATTACATTTCATTTTTCGTTTACTATATCCTTTAATTTCTCTCATAATTTGTTTTAAGTAATTTGCAGAGGATATTTATATTAATTTACTAATTTTAGTTGCAGCAAAAAAGAAATAACTTCAAAAGCTTTGATGCAATACATCCCAAAAATTCCTGATAAGTTGCTATATATTCTACAAAGCACCTTAAGTACCAATTATACTAACCTTATATCGATTGCTGATATTTTACCTTGGTGAGACTCTGTGTTATATTTAATTTTTTGCCCTTCGTTTAACTCTCTTAGCCCAGCTTGCTCTAATGCTGATATATGTATAAATACATCACGTGATTTGTCATTTGGTTCTATAAAACCGTATCCCTTTGTTGAATTAAACCATTTTACCGTTCCTATATGCATAATATTTTTTTATTGATTTTAAAAATTTATTTTAGCCTGTTTTGTTTAAAATTACTTGTTATTTCGAATTGACAGCATTCTTTAGTTTTTGACCTGCCTTGAATTTGGGTTGGTTATAAGCTGGTACTTGTAGAGGTTCCTGAGTTTTAGGATTACGACCACTTCTAGCTGCAACTTTACTTATACTAAAATTACCAAAACCAATGAGTGATATCTCCTTACCTTGCCCTATAGCATCGATTACTGAAGAAGTAAACATATTAATTACTTTCTCTGCTTCTGTTTTAGTGCATTTGTGTTGATTTGTAATATTTTTGATAAATTCCTGTTTTGTCATGATTATTCTTCATTACTTAGTAAAAAACCTAGACCTCGAATATTTTAACATGATACTTGATTTAGTAAACTGAATTCTGGTTTTTTAGTTTTAATACCTACTATAGTAAAGAAGTATGTCATTAAATTATCAACTAACTCCTGCAATAAGATATGAAATACCTAGAATAAGTTGTAAGTTATTCTTATCTTTCAGTGATACTTCGGTTAGATAATCAGCTTTATATAACAAATACAATTGTTCATTGTATAACTTACCAGCTCTATAAAACTCAACACCATCTGTGATAATCCTATAGTTTACTTGTCCAAATTGTGAGAGAGTTTTAATAATTTCTTTGATTATGTTATTTTCCATAACACCCATCATTTCTATAATAATTTACCTATTAGTTATTCCAAAATTTGTATCTGCATTGAGTAAGATTGTAAATTCTATAAGTTAAGAATATATTAACTAATAAAGTTAATTGTTATTTGAGGCAATACGTCCAATTCTAATGTTCGTTAGTCGTTAGCCAGAATACAGAAGAATTTGTAGCAAGGCATATAAAAGTAAAAGTAATGGAATGGATCTGCCCTAGTATATACAGAATCACTAACAAATGCTAGGTTCTAGAATAGGACATTAATCCTAAACAATTATAAAAAGGGAGACCCAAAATGGATATTACTACAATAGGTATAGATATAGCAAAAAGAATTTTCTGTGTGCCACGAAGCGTAAGTAAACTAGCTGAGGAAGGAGCAGCCATAGAAGTGTTGACCTAGCACACTATGTATTGAGATACCGTCTTAATAGTCAATACTTTTTTTACACAACTTTAATTTTTTTCATTAAATAAAGTTTTGTTTTTTAGTACCCCATAAATAATATGAATCAACTTGCGCATCGCAGCTATAACTATAACCATCTTTGGTTTTCCTGTAATACTTAGACGTTTAACAAAACCTTTAATAACCGGATTGTATTTAAGGGAAACTATAGCAGGCATATAAAAAGCTTTACGTAATTCCGCATTGCCTGTTTTGGATATTCTACTGGTCCCACGTACAGAAGTTCCAGATTGGCGTTGTTTTGGATTAAGTCCAAGAAATGCTATTACTTGTTTTGGAGAATTAAAATTATCAATGTTAGATAAGAAGGTCAGTACCTGAGATATTGTTTTTTCTCCTACGCCAGGAATAGAAGCAAGTAGTGTACTTTTTTCAGATAAGTCTTGGTGTGTTTTTATATGATTAGCAATAAGTTGTTCAACCTCCTTAATTTGCTTATTCAAAAAAATAATATGATCTTTTATATTAGTTGCAACCAAATCAGATAGTCCTTCTAGCCTATTAGTTTCTTGATTTTTGATAGAAATTAAAGCATCTAAGCGGTTTACCAACTGTTGCAATTCTTGTATATGTAAGGATGTTGGTTTCCAAAGATCTGGTTTCATTGTTTGACAAAAATGAGCTATTAAATCACTATCGGCTTTGTCCGTTTTAACCCTGCAAAGTTTACTTTGAGCAAAGCCTTTTATACGAGCTGGATTTACCACACTAACCTTGAAATTATTTTCATAAAGATATCGAGCTAACTTTAATCCATAAGAGCCAGTTGCTTCCATGCAGGCATAACCAGTATCAACCCCTTTAGTTTTAAGCCACTGGATTAGTGTATCAAACCCTTTTTTATTATTGTCAAATTTTCTATTTTTTACTTTGTTATCAATTAATAGAGTAACATCAAATGTTAGTTTTGAAATATCTATACCTAAAATTACATTAGTCATAAAACACCATATTATATTAATAATAAATAGAATACTCAAAGATCAACCTTGTCAATACAGGCTCATTGCTTAACTTCAAGGCCTAAGATACCGTTCGATCTTTAATGAATGTGTGAAGGCTAGTTACTTATCTCGCTAACAGGATCATAGTCCTAAGTCTTGCAACAGTATATTTAGCCTTCTACTTAAGTGCCCTTAAGTATCTTATAGTTATTAACTAAAGACAATATCAAGATACAAGTGATACTGTATTGCGAGTCAATAAAAAATTAAGCTAATTCATAAGAAAAAATAGATTTATTTTTAAGTATAGCAAAAATAATATGGAGTAGTTTACGCATTAAAGCAACGATGATAACCATGTTATGTTTTCCCTTAGCCCTCATCCTTTGCTTAAATTCCTGAAAATTACGGTTAACAGAAGAAGAGACAATATATAATGGTCCCCAAAATTTGGACACAAAAATGAGACAAGAGAGATATAATTTTCTAAAAAATAATGAAATAATAATTAATGGAGAATTAACTAATGCAGAAGAAAGCAAAACAATATAGTGCTGAAGAAAAAACTAAGGTAGTACTAGAAGTTATCAAGGGTGAGTTAAGTATGGCGCAAATTAGCGGTAAATATGGGATTCACACGACTCAAATAACTAACTGGAAGAAACGAGGTATTGGGTTATTGATTCAAGGATTTAAGAGCGGCAAGAATACCGGTGATCCTAATTCCCAACAGCAAGAACTGATTAAAAATTTATATGAACAAATAGGACAGTTGACTGTAGAACGTGACTGGCTGAAAAAAAATCTGAATTGTTTGGATTTAAAGGTTAGGTGTAGCATGATAAGTAGTGATCATCAATTAACAATTAAGCGTAATGCCACGGTGAACCCGGCTTGCAAAAAGTTAGTTTTATAACGCCAGTTTAGGATAAAAGGGCATAAGAATTGCTTAAATCATCTGTACTAGTTAAGATTTGACCTTACAGACTCGCTTAATTTTTTATTGACTCGCAATACAGTATCACTTAGTTGGAAAGACCCCCTAACTTAATGAGATTTGAGCTTTTATAACCTAATTAGTATATGAAGATTCCTTTTTTATTATTCATAATTAGGAGCTTGTCCTGTTATTTCTGTGTAAAAACTTTCTGCGTCATTGAAAGTATTTGTTACTTCCATTTGGAATTCTTTTACTTCTAATGATGCTTTTGAAGTATCTGCATCCTTGTATGGTTTTAAAGAAACAAGAAGAGCTTTTATGTTGTTCATATTAAAAGCATTAAGCTCATCAGCGAATTTATCAGGTAGTGGTGGTACAACTACAACTTTATCTACACCTACTCCTTTATTTCTTATTTCTATTGCCTTATCTTTTATTGCTTTATAAGCAACATCATAATCTTTAGACATATTGATTACCTTTGATTTTAATTGGTAGGATTTAAAGATTATCTGATGTAGTTGTTAATTACAAATTATATTTATCTTTCTATTTCTTTTTAGACATATCGGCGTTATATGTGTAAAGGTGTAGAGGCTCGCTTTCATCCACAATAACCGGCTAAAATTAAATATGGTATTTTCGATGGTTGCGGAGTTAGAACGTGATTTCATATCCGATCGTACTAAAGCAGGACTAAAAGCTAGAGCAGCAAAGTTAGTCGGATTTATTTTATAGTCACAATTAATCTGACTAACGAACATTAGACGTATTGCCTCAAATAAAAATCTAACTATTGATAACTGTTGCCTCAAAAATTACCTTACCCATTTATTATAGAATGGGCAATAAGAGAAATATATTTACTTATCTCATTATCCCTGCTTCACCTTTTTTAAGGAGTACAAAAAACTAGGTCCATCCAGATGCGATATCTGTTAAAACAAAGCTATTTAAAAATGAACCATCCATTCTTCCACCGCAATGCGCTACCAAGTCTCCTTCAAAAAATCCAGGTATAATATCGTTCCAATCAATAAATGTACGTACCTTGATTTGTTTTTTTAGGAGACTTCCTGGACGCGTTGTACTGATCCCTCCAGTAACTTCCTTTCTAGAAGTCTTGAGCATCCTATCAACTGTTGCTGGACTAATAGTAAGTAACCTACTACGTATTTCGGTAGGTATAACAATATGGCCAAAGCGCTCAAGTACCTCCCTCAGTTCTGGTATAAATGGGACTAATCTTTTAGAGCAAATTTGGTTTGCAGCATACCATATAGTAAGTAATACTTGTTTAATCTCTTCATCGTATTTTTTATGACAAGCTTTCTTCCGCCGTAGAGCCTCGGTTACTGGCGTAGCCACACTGCCTTGCTTAACTTGGTTAAGTTTACTTATTGCGTATTTGGGGTTCTTTGCGGGAAAGGACAATTTTTCTCGCAAGGGGTCTCTAGCGCTTTGTTTATAACAGCTACAGAGGACAAATTGATTTCAAAATTATTCTTAGGACTCATTTCTTTAGCTTGATCTAATAATTCATCTGTTTTCTTTTCTAGCCATTTATGCATCTTTAATTTTTGGTAATGTTTTTTTCTCTGTTAGTACTACGCCAATGACGTAGTAATACTATAATAAGGATACATTTAATTTATCTAATTAACAAGCTTATTAAAAGTAATACCAAATACAGTAAAAATGAGAAGCGGCGAATTCAATAATCTAGCGCAACATACTGCAATTTGCGATTATGAAAGACCTCGGTAGGTGTTCTGTAACCAAGGCATTTTCTGGGCTGATTATTCATTCTCTGTTCTATATCGTCAAGAAGTTCTTGAGATAAG